>DATFTS010000146.1:0-1991 GCA_035261645.1 Jatrophihabitans sp.
GCGGCCGCGGACTGGTCCTCGGTCTACCTGCACGATTCTCTCGGCGGCAGCACCGCAGCGAGCGGCCTCGGCTACACCGCATTCGCGCTCGCGATGGTGTTCGTCCGGTTCTTCGGCGATCGCCTGCTGGCGCGCTACCGCGCCGACGTGCTGCTTCCGGTACTCGCCGCGATCACCACCGTCGGGTTCTCGGTCGGTCTCATCGTCGGCACGGTGCCGGCCGGCATCGCCGCGTTCTTCCTCCTGGGCGCAGGCGTCGGCACCGTCGTCCCCACAGCTTTCAGCGCCGCGGGCCGGCTGCCGAACGTGCACCCCGGCGTCGGCGTCGCCGCCGTGTCCGGACTCGGGTGGGCGGGCTTCGTCTGCGGGCCGCCGGTGATCGGTCAGTTGGCCAACGCATTCTCGCTGCCGGTTGCACTCGGTCTGGTGCCGGTGCTGACCGCGCTGATCGCGATCGCGACCCGGCACGTCGTCGCCCTGCGCGCCCCGGCGCCGGTCGAGGTCGGCACTACATGACCGTTACCTTGCTGATGTGGCCCGCCTGATCGTCCTCAACGGCCCGCCGGGCATCGGCAAGTCGACGATCGCGCGCCGCTACGTCGACGATCATCCGTTCGCACTCGATGTTGACATCGACAGCATCCGGCGGCTGCTCGGTCGGTGGCGGGACGACGCGGCTCGGGCCGGGCTGCTCGCGCGCGCAATGACGCTCACGCTTGCCCGTGAGCACCTGCGCGGCGGCTACGACGTCGTTCTCCCCCAGTACCTCGGCCGCACCGAATTCCTCGAGCAGGCCGAGCGGGTGGCTACCGAGACCGGCGCGCGCTTCTTCGAGTTCGTCCTCACCGACAACCGCGACGAGGTCGTGCGCCGGTTCAACGCCCGTACCGAGGCGGCCGAACTGCCCGCGCACGTCGAGGCCGGCGAACTGGTCGCCCGATTGGGCGGCGACGACCTGCTGCTCGCCTTGTGTGACCGGCTGCTGCTCGTCACCGCGGCGCGCGCGAACGCGGTCGTGATCCCCTCCCCCGAAGGCGCGCAGGACGAGGTCTACGCCGAGGTCTGCCGACGACTCGATCCCTAGTCGATTCGCTCACCGAGTTCCTTGAACAGCGCGAGGGTCTCGAGCGCCGACGCTTCGTCCAGCCGCTCCAACGCGAACCCGACGTGCACGATCGTGTAGTCGCCAACCGAGATGTCCGGTACGAACTCCAGGCAGGCTTCCCGCACGACGCCGCCGAAGTCGACACGCGCCATCCGAGTGGCGTCCGTGTCCCAGATCTCGATCACCTTGCCCGGAACGGCTAGGCACATGGGGTCCTCCTCCGGAGCCCCTCGGGCTGACGGTGCTGACGTTACTCGCGGTGGCCCCAACCGCTACCTGTCGCGAATCTGCGGATCGACATCGAGGCATTGACGGGCCCTTTGCTCCGGGCGAACCATGGAACAGCCGAGGAGAGGCAGCGCCATGGACAACGCAGCGGCTTTGCGCACGAGGCACCCTCGTCCGCCGGCGGAGCGGCATGCATGAGCTCTCCCTCTGTAGCGCGCTCGCTGAGATCGTGCGGCGCCGCGCGGAGCAGCGCCGGGTTCAGGTGATACATCTGCGCATCGGTCAGTTGCGGCAAGTGGTGCCGGAGACCCTGGAGTTCTGCTGGCAGATGGTCAGCGCCGAAACCGGGCTGGAGGGGTCCGTGCTCCAGATCGAGCACGTTCCGGCGGCGCTGCACTGCCGGGCGTGCGGCGCCCAGCACGCGATGGGCGACGAAGTGGCGTTCGCTTGCCGTAGCTGTGGCGGCCTCGACGTGGAGGCCGTCAGTGGCGAGGAGTTCGTCGTCACCGCGCTCGACCTGCAGGCGGCGTGACGATGGGCCGATTCCACCGCCACGACGACGGGACGGTGCACTCGCACGACGGTGCCGAGCGCCATGGGCACGGCGATCACTCCGGCTACGAGACTGGCGTCGAGCGCGTCGAGGTGCTGGAGCGGA
>DATFTS010000147.1:0-4828 GCA_035261645.1 Jatrophihabitans sp.
GACCAGGTTCTGGCCGCAGACGCGCAGCACCTGGCCGTTCACCCCGCCCGCACCCGGCGAAGCAAGCCACGCCGCCGCCTCGGCCACGTCGATCGGCAGGCCCGCTTGCTGCAGCGACGAGAGCCGGCGCGCGACCTCCCGTGTCGCGAACGGCATCGTGGCGGTCATCTCGGTGTCGATGAAGCCCGGGGCGATCGCGTTGATCGTCGAGCCGCCGTGCGCGGCAAACGCCTCGGCGGAGGCGCGCACCAGGCCGATCACGCCGGCCTTGGTGGCCGAGTAGTTCGTCTGGCCTCGGTTGCCGGACAACCCACTCGTGGACGACAGGCAGACGACCCTGGCCTGAGCGTTGAGCTGGTCGCTGCCGAGCAACGCCTCGTTGATCCGCAGCTGCGATTCGAGATTGACCGCGATGACCGAGTCCCACTGCTCGGGCTTCATGTTCGCCATCAGCTTGTCGCGGGTGATCCCGGCGTTGTGGATGAGGATGTCCAGCCCGTCCGTGTGCCCGGCCAGGTGATCGAGCAGCCGCTGCGGCGCGTCCGGGGACGCGACGTCGAGGTGCAGCGTGGTGCCGCCCAGCCGGTTCGCCACCTTCGCCAGCGACTCGCCGGCCGCGGTCAGATCGGCCGCGATCACCTTGGCGCCGTCGCGCGCCAGCACACCGGCGATCGCCGCACCGATGCCCCGGGCCGCGCCGGTAACCAGCGCGGTCTTTCCGGCAAGCGGGCGATCCCAGTCGGCCGGCGCCGGTGCAGCTCCAGGCCCCAGCCGCACCGGTTGTCCGTCGACGTAGGCCGACTTGCCGGACAGGAAGAACCGCAGCGCGGACGGAAGCGACGCCTCGTCCTCGACCCACAGCAGGTTGGCGGTCGATCCGTGCCGCAGTTCCTTCGCCAGCGACCGCACGATCCCGTCCAAGGCCTGTCGCGCAGTGTCCTCGGCGATCGAGGTGCCACCGACGGGCTGGCCGAGCACGAGCACACGTCCGTTTGCGCCAAGCGCACGGACGCCCGGGGCGAAGAACTCGCGCAGGCTCACCAGGTCGGCCGGCGAGTGCACCGCGCGCGCGTCGAAGACCAGCGCCGCAACTTTCTGCCCCTCGGGCAGCGCATCGAGCACGTCGATACCCGCGTCCGCGAGCGTCGCGCGCAGCTCGGCCGCAGGCTTGTCGCCGGCCGCCCCCAGCACCGCCGGGCCCGGAAGCAGCGGATCACCCGCTGAGTACCTGCGCAGCTTCGCCGGCTGCGGCAGACCAACTCGGGTGGCTACCGCCGAACCGAGCGGCGAGTTGACGAGACTGAGATACCTATCGGTCATCGCCTATGCCTCCAGGATCGCGACGACGCCCTGGCCGCCGGCCGCACAGATCGAGATGAGGCCGCGACCGCCACCGTTCTCCTGCAGCATCTTGGCCAGAGTGGCAACGATGCGTCCGCCGGTGGCGGCGAACGGATGCCCTGCGGCAAGAGACGAGCCGTTGACGTTGAGCTTGTCGCGGTCGACGCTGCCCAGCGGCCCCTCGAGTCCCAGCCGCGAGCGGCAGAAGTCGTCGTCCTCCCAGGCCTTCAAGGTCGCGAGCACCGTCGACGCGAACGCCTCGTGGATCTCGATGAAATCGAAGTCGTCGAAACTCAGCTTGTGGCGCGCGAGCAGCCGGGGGACGGCGTACACCGGCGCCATCAGCAGGCCGTCCGCCTTGCGATCGCCGTGCACGTAGTCGACAGCGGCCGTCTCGGCGTCAACGAAGTACGCGAGCACGGGCAGCTTGCGCTCAGCGGCCCACTCCTCGCTGGCCAGCAGCACAGTGGACGCGCCGTCGGTCAGCGGCGTCGAGTTGCCGGCTGTCATCGTCGCCTTGTCGCCGAAGGCCTTGCCGAACGCGGGTGCCAACTTCGCCAACTTCTCGACGGAGGAGTCCGCACGCAGGTTCTGGTCGCGGCTCAGGCCGAGGAACGGCGTGAGCAGGTCGTCGAGGAAGCCGCGGTCATAGGCGGCGGCGAGCTTGCGGTGCGAAGCAGCGGCGAGTTCGTCCTGGGCCTCGCGAGTGATGCCCCATTCGAGCGTGGTGATCGCCTGGTGTTCGCCCATGGACATGCCGGTGCGCGGTTCGGAGTTCACCGGGATGGACGGAACGAGTTGTTGCGGACGCAGCCCGGCGAGAGCCTTGAGCCGCCCGCCTACCGACTTCGCGCGGTTGGCCTCCAGCAGCACGGCACGCAAATCCTCGTTGACCGCTATCGGCGCGTCCGACGTGGTGTCGACGCCGCCCGCCACCCCTGATTCAATCTGGCCGAGCGCGATCTTGTTTGCCACCAGGATGACGGTTTCGAGACCGGTGCCGCACGCCTGCTGCACGTCATAGGCAGGCGTCTGAGCCGCGAGACGCGAGCCCAGCACGGACTCACGGGTGAGGTTGAAGTCACGGCTGTGCTTCAGCACTGCACCAGCGGCAACCTCGCCCAGGCGCTCACCTTGCAAGCCGAAGCGCGCGACGAGGCCGTTGAGCGTCGCGGTGAGCATGTCCTGGTTGGACGCGTGGGCGTACGCGCCGTTAGAGCGTGCGAACGGGATGCGGTTGCCGCCGAGAATCGCGGCGCGACGAATGTTCACCGGAACCACGGTATCGGCTACTTTGTGTCTCGTGAAGAAGCCTGTGTCGCGGGTAACGGACGCCCTCGAGGCGATCGCCCAGCCGATCCGGCGCACCGCCCGCGGAATCGAGCACAGCATCGAGCACGGCGCGCGCGTGGACGGCCGAGCCTCGCGCTGGACCGAGCACCGCATCGCCCGGCGTGAGCAGCTGATCGACGCGGCGGTGCAGGCGGTGCGCGAGTTTGGCAGCGAGGCGGGCATGGACCAGATCGCCGCCGCGGCGCACACCAGCAAGCCGGTGATCTACCGCTACTTCGCGGACAAGAACGACCTCTACCGCGCCGTCGGCGAACGCGTCATCGCGCAGCTTGTCAGCGCGTTGCGCAACGTCCCGCTCGACGCTGACCCGCAGGGGTTGCTGCGCGCCAGCATCGACGCGTACCTGCATCTGCTAGAGGAGAACCCCAAGCTGTTCCGGTTCATCACACAGAGCCGGCTGCTCAACGGCACCCGGGTAGGCGAGCCGACGGCCGCCGAGTTCAGCCGCCCGGTCGTCGAGGTGCTGACGGCTGCGCTCGGTGAGCAGCTGCGCTCGATCGGGCTCGACCCCGCCGGCGCGCGTCCGTGGGGCGAGGCGGCGGTCGGTTTCATCCGCGCGGCGAGCCTCTGGTGGCTGGACAACCCGGAGGCCATGACGCGCGCGCAGCTGCGCGAATACCTCGCCGCCTTGCTCTGGGGTGGCGGCGCTGGAGTCTTCCAGATGGCCGGGCGCGACGTCGACGCTCGGCCGCAGCCAGGAGTGTTCGGAACCCTGGTGCGCTGAAGATCAGCCGCAGCCAGGTATACCGATCACCATGGAAGAACTGGCGGCAGCGGACCCGGCGTTGATGCGCAGCTTCCTCGACGGCCGGTGGCGGGAGATCCGCGAGCGGGCGCGAGAGCTCGCCAAGGATCCGCGTTTCGCGGTAGAGACCGGCGAGGACACCGAGACCCAGCGCACCCGCGTACTTGAGCGCATGCAGGCACTGGCCGAAGAGGGGTACTCCGCCCCCGGCTTCCCGACCCGTTACGGCGGCGGCAACGACCTCGGTGGGTCGATCACCGGGTTCGAGATGCTCGCGATGGGCGATCTCTCGCTGCTGGTGAAGGCGGGCGTGCAGTGGGGTCTGTTCGGCGGCGCCGTCCTGCATCTCGGCACCGAGCGGCACCACGAGGCGTACCTGCGCGACGTCATCACGCTCAAGCTGCTCGGCTGCTTCGCGATGACGGAATCCGGGCACGGTTCGGATGTCGCGTCGTTGCGCACCACGGCGACCTACGACATCGACGCCGACGAGTTCGTGATCCGCACGCCGGAGCCGTCTGCGCGCAAGGACTACATCGGTAGCGCCGCACGCGACGGACGGGTGGCTGTGGTGTTCGCGCAGCTGATCACCGGTGATGAGTCGCAAGGCGTGCATGCGTTCGTCGTACCGATCCGTGACGAGACCGGGCAGCCGATGCGCGGTGTGCGCATCGAGGACTGCGGGTTGAAGGCCGGCCTGAACGGAGTGGACAACGGACGGCTGTACTTCGACGACGTGCGGGTTCCGCGTGACGCGTTGCTCAACCGGTACGGGGACGTGGCACGGGACGGCAGCTACTCGACCCCGATCGAGGACAAGACGAAGCGCTTCTTCACGATGCTGGGCACCCTGGTGCAGGGACGCATCAGCGTTGCCGGCGGCGCGGGCAGCGCGACGAAGGTGGCCCTCTCGATCGCCATCCGTCATGGCGACGCACGCCGGCAGTTCGCCCGGCCGGACGGCACCGAGATCGTCGTGCTCGACTACCTGGCGCACCAGCGCAAGCTGCTGCCTGCACTCGCCAAGACCTACGCACTGCACTTCGCACAGTTGGAACTCGTCGCGGGTCTGCACGAGACGACCCCGGACCTCGACGCACCGCTTGATCAGCATCCCTCCGAGCACCCCGCGCGGCGCGAACTCGAGGCGCGGGCGGCCGGCGTGAAGGCGATCGCGACCTGGCATGCGACCTCCACGATCCAGACGTGCCGCGAGGCGTGCGGTGGTGCCGGCTACCTGGCCGTCAACCGGTTGCCTGGGCTGAAGGCCGACACCGACGTCTTCACCACCTTCGAGGGCGACAACACGGTGCTGTTGCAGCTCGTCGCGAAGGAGCTGTTGACCGGCTACCGCGATCACTTCGGCGAGTTGGACATGATGGGCACCGC
>DATFTS010000148.1:0-4446 GCA_035261645.1 Jatrophihabitans sp.
GGCACGACTGGATCGAGAACTCGCACGCATCGACGGCGCTGTCCTACGCGGACGGGCTCGCGAAGGCGTACGCCGTGCGTGGCGACCGGCGCCCTGTCGTCGCCGTAGTTGGCGATGGCGCGCTGACCGGCGGCATGTGCTGGGAGGCGCTGAACAACATCGCAGCGGCTGACCGGCCGGTCGTGATCGTGATCAACGACAATGGCCGCTCGTACTCGCCCACCACCGGCGGGCTCGCCGAGCACCTGGCCGGGCTGCGGCTGCGGCCGGGCTACGAGCGCGTACTCGGCCAGGTGAAGGGCGCGCTCGGACGCACGCCGGTGGTCGGCCAGCCCATCTACGACGCGCTGCACGGCATGAAGCGTGGCCTCAAGGACATGTTGCAGCCACAAGGGATGTTCGAGGACCTCGGGCTCAAGTACTTCGGGCCGGTCGACGGGCACGACATCGCGGCCGTGGAGTACGCGTTGCGCTTGGCGCGCGGCTTCGGCGGGCCGGTGATCGTCCACTGCGTCACGCGGAAGGGCTACGGCTACGCGCCGGCCGAGAACGACGAGGCCGACCAGATGCACCAGTCGGGCGGATTCGACCCCGCGACCGGGCTTTCCCGCCCGACTACCGGCAAGAGCTGGACGAAGGTGTTCGGCGAGGAGATGGTGGCGCTCGGCGACAAGCGTGCCGACATCGTCGCGATCACCGCTGCGATGTGCGACCCGACCGGCCTGGGTGCGTTCCGCCGTCGGTTCCCGGATCGCTGCTACGACGTAGGCATCGCCGAGCAGCACGCCGTCACGTCGGCCGCCGGGCTCGCCTTCGGCGGACTGCACCCCGTCGTCTGCATCTACGCCACCTTCCTCAACCGCGCGTTCGACCAGCTGCTGATGGATGTCGCGCTGCACCGCCTGCCGGTCACGTTCGTGCTCGACCGGGCCGGCGTCACCGGTCAGGACGGTCCCAGCCACAACGGCATGTGGGATCTCGCCATCCTCGGCATCGTCCCGGGACTGCGGATCGCCACGCCGCGCGACGAGGCCACGTTGCGCGAGTTGCTGCGCGAAGCCGTCGCGGTCTCCGACGGGCCGACTGTCGTGCGCTATCCGAAGACGCCCATCGGTGCGGACCTGCCCGCGCTGCGTCGCGTCGCCGACATCGACGTGCTCTCCGAACCCGATTCGGAGAGCCGGGTCGACGTGCTGATCGTCGGGGTCGGCTCTATCGCTGCCGACGCCGTCGACGCCGCTGCCGCGGTGCAGCGCGCGGGCTTCACCACCCGTGTCGTAGCGCCGCGTTGGGTTAGCCCGATCGACCCCGCGTTGCTGCAGTTGGCCGCGAGCGCCGACCTGGTCGTGACGGTGGAGGACGGGGTCGTCGCCGGGGGTGTCGGTGCTCGGCTGGGCCAGACACTGCGCGCCGCCGGTCATGACGTTCCCACCAGAGAGATCGGGATCCCGGTACGGTTCCTCGAACACGGGAGTGTGGCCGACGTCCGCGCGGTCATCGGGCTCACCGTCCAGGACATCGGCCGGCAGATCGTCGAGTGGTCAGCCACAGTGTCCGCGGGTGGCGCGCGCGACGACGCCGGGCCAGACGTGCCTGCGGCCGACCGGACGGGCGAGCTCAAGGCAGATTGACGGAGGAAGAGGATGCGCATCCTCGTCGTAGAGGACGAAGTGCAGCTTGCGGAGGCAGTCGCACGCGGGCTGCGCCGCGAGGGCATGGCGGTCGACGTCGCCACCGACGGCGACGAGGGCTACCGCAAGGCCGCTCTGACCCGCTATGACGTCGTCGTCCTCGACCGCGACCTGCCGGGCATGTCCGGTGACGAGATCTGCCGTCGACTGACCGATGAGGGCGTGCTGACGCGCGTCATGATGCTCACGGCGAGTGGCACCGTCGAGGACAAGGTGTCGGGTCTGGCGCTCGGTGCGGACGACTACCTTGCCAAGCCCTTCGCATTTGCCGAGCTGGTCGCGCGGGTGCGCGCGCTGGGGCGTCGCACGACGCCGGCCGCGCCGCCAGTCCTGACTGCAGGTGACATCGAGCTCGACTCGGCGAAGCGCACCGTCAGCCGGCACGGCGAGCTGATCGACCTCACCCGCAAGGAGTTCGGGGTCCTCGAAACGCTGCTCATGGCGCAGGGTGCCGTGGTGAGCAGTGAGGAGCTGCTCGACCGCGTGTGGGACGAGAACGCGGATCCGTTCACCACTACGGTGCGCGTCACCATGATGACGTTGCGCCGCAAGCTGGGGGAGCCGCCGATCATCGACACCGTGGTGGGCTCGGGCTATCGCATCGACCCGGCGGCGCTTGGGGGGTCGAGCGAAGGAGCCGGGACAGAGCCGTGAGGTTCTTCCGCCCAACGCTGCGGGTTCGCATGGCGTTGCTTTACGGCGGACTTGTCCTCTTGGTGGGCGTGTCCCTCCTCTTCACGTGCGTAATCCTGGTCGATCGCGCGATCGCGAAGGTTCCGCTGTACCAGCTGACCAACGGTGCCCATCTCGTCGATCGCAACGGCAACACGATCCCGTTTGACGTCGACGGCGCGACGAGCAGGGCGCGCAACAACGCCGTGCATTACCTGTACACCACGGGCTCGATCTACTTCGCGATCATCGTCGTCATCGGTGCGACCGGTGGTTACCTGCTCGCCAAGCAAGCCCTGCGTCCGATCTCGCGCCTCACCCAGACCGCGAAGGCCCTCTCGACCGAGACGCTCGACCAGCGCATCAACCTCGGCGGGCCGGACGACGAGTTGCGCGAGCTCGCGGACACCTTCGACGAGATGCTCGCGCGTCTCGACCAGGCCTTCGACAGTCAAAGGTTGTTCGTCGCGAACGCGAGCCACGAGCTGCGCACGCCGCTGTCGGTGATCCGCACCGAGCTGGAGGTGACGCTCAGCGATCCCGACGCGAGTACCGACGAGATGCGCCGGATGGGTTCGGTCGTCGCGAACGCCGCCGAGCGCGCGCAGCGGTTGGTGACGTCGCTGCTGACACTGGCAAGGTTGCAGGCGGTCGGCGGGGGAGAGCTCGAGGTGGCGGAGCCGGTGGAGCTGTCCTCCCTCGTGCCCGCGGCACTGCACGCCGTCGCTGCCGAAGCAGAGGAGAAGGGCGTCCGGATCGAGACGGAGATCGAAGAGGCCGTCACGATCGGCGATCCGCGTCTGCTGGAGCGGTTGATCGGGAACCTGGTCGAGAACGCGATTCGGCACAACGTGACCAACGGCTGGTTGCGGATCACCACGGGACAGACGGCGGACAAGGTCTGGCTGCACGTCGCCAACGGCGGTTCGGTGATCCCGGGCGGCGACGTCGACCGGCTCTTCGAGCCGTTCCGGCGCGGCGCGGACAAGGTGCGGACGGCAACGAAGGGCGCCGGGCTCGGGCTGGCGATCGTCCGGCTGATCGTGGAGGCGCACCACGGGCGCTTGCAGGCCGCAGCACCACCGTTCGGCGGGCTCGCGGTACGGGTGGAGTTGCCGCGCGAGCGCCGCACGCCGACCGCGTTACCCCGCAAGGCGGCGCTGGACGCCACTGTCTGACGTCTTCCCCTCCGTTGTGGTCAGAAATCGGGCACGCAAACAAGCCACATCGGAGGGGAAGACACGCGCTCTGCTCACCGAGCGCGGCGCGTGCTCTGCTCACCGAGCGCGGCGCGCGCTCTGCTCACCGAGCGCGGCGCGCGCTCTGCTAACCCAGCACGGCGCTCAGCGGGGCTGCGGTGAGCTCGATCTGCCATGGGCGTGCGCCGAGAGCTGCGAGCCGCTCGCGCACCGACTCCTCGTCCAGCGGAGCGGGCGGTTCCCAGCAGAGCCGGCGCAGCACGTCCGACGCGAGCAGGTTCTGTGCCAGGACGGAGTGCTCCTCCGCCAGCTGGTTGATCACCTCGCGGGCAGCTGCCAGCCGCGCGGCAGCCGCCGGGTCGCGATCGCGCCAGCGCGATGTGGCCGGCATCCCGTCGGCGCCGCGGGTCAGCGGCGGCAGCTCGTTGTCGGCCAGCCCGCGGGCGGTTTCCAGTGCGTGGAACCAGCGGTCGAGCTGGCGTCGCTGGCGCGGTCCGCTGAAGATCGGCAGGGCGGCGAGGTCTCGCGCCCGGGCGGGATCGGCGCGGGCCGCGTCGACGATCGCCGAGTCGGGCAGCAGCCGTCCGGGCGCGATGTCGCGCTCGGTGGCGTAGCGGTCGCGGGCGTACCACAGCTCCCGCACCGCCGCGAGTTGCCGGCGGGTACGCAGCTTGTGGATGCCGGACGTCCGCCGCCACGGGTCTGTGCGTGGCGGGGGCGGCCCGGCCAGGCGCACTGCCTCGAACTCCTGACGTGCCCACTCCGTCTTGCCGACCTTCTCGAGCTCGCCAGCCAGCACGTCGCGCAGGTCGACGAGTAGCTCGACGTCGAGGGCCGCGTAGGCGAGCCAGTCGTGGGGCAGTGGACGGCTGGACCAGTCCACC
>DATFTS010000149.1:0-9405 GCA_035261645.1 Jatrophihabitans sp.
AAGCCGAAAAGCGCGACCTGCCCACCCACAGTGAGCAGAGCAAAGGGGCGCGCATGCAACGTCCCGCAAAGCGGAAAAGCGCGACCTGCCCACCCACAGTGAGCAGAGCAAAGGGGCGCGCATGCAACCTCCGCACAAAGCGGTGGGCGCGGGACAAACCGTCAGAGCCCGCTGGCAGGATCGGGAACCGTGCAGGCGGAGGAGGTGTTGATCGGGCTCGACCCGGAGCAGCGCGAGGCCGCGCTCGCCGTCCGCGGGCCGGTCTGCATCCTCGCGGGCGCCGGCACCGGTAAGACCCGGGCAATCACGCACCGCATCGCCTATGCGGTCCGCAGCGGCGCCGTGCCGCCCGGGCAGCTGTTCGCCGTCACGTTCACCGCGCGCGCTGCGGGTGAGCTGCGCTCCCGGCTGCGGGCGCTCGGCGCTCAGGGCGTCCAAGCCCGCACGTTCCACGCCGCTGCGCTACGGCAACTGCAGTACTTCGCGCCTCGCGTGCTCGGCGGTGCCATGCCGGACGTTCTCGACAACCCGCTGCGGGTAGTAGCGAACGCCGCGGCCCGCCTTCGGCTGCGTGCCGACCGAAGCGAGCTGCGCGATCTCGCCGCTGAGATCGACTGGGCGAAATCCGTGCTGGCAACGCCGGAAAGCTATCCGCAGCGTGCTCGGGAGGCCGGCCGGGAGACCTCGGTCACCCCGGATTCGATCGCCGCGCTGTATGCCGAGTACGAGAAAGCCAAGCAGCGGCTCGGCCAGATCGACTTCGCCGACCTACTGCTCATCATGGCCGGCGCCATGGAAGAGCTCGCCGACGTCGCCGACGAGGTGCGTTCGCGTTACCGGCACTTCGTGGTGGACGAGTACCAGGACGTCTCTCCGTTGCAGCAGCGACTGCTCGATGCCTGGCTGGGTGGCCGCGACGACCTCTGCGTCGTCGGCGACCCGAACCAGACGATCTACTCGTTCGCCGGCGCAACGCCGGAGCACCTGCTCGGATTCCGGCGGCGGTTTCCCGAGGCCGTCGTCGTCCGGCTGCATCGCGACTACCGTTCGACGCCACAGATCGTCGGCCTGGCCAACTCGCTCGTGCGCGACGCCGGCGTCACCCTCACCGGCCAGCGCGCCGATGGCCCCCAGCCGACGTTCGCCGAGTTCGACGACGAGCCTGCCGAGGCCGCCGACGCCGCCGCCCAGTGCCGGCGCCTGGTCGACGCAGGGACGCCGGCCGCCGAGATAGCCGTGCTCTTCCGGGTCAACGCGCAGTCGGAGGTGTACGAGCAGGCGCTGTCCCAAGCCGGCGTCCCGTACGTGCTCCGGGGTGGGGAGCGCTTCTTCGACCGCCCCGAGATCCGCGAGGCGCGGCTGTTGCTGCGTGGTGCGGCTCGGGCCGGGCAGGACAGCGACCAGCCGCTTGCCGACGCGGTGCGCGGCGTACTGTCCGGCCTGTCGTGGTACCCGGACAACGCGCCCCCGGGCGGCGCGGCGCGTGAGCGCTGGGAGTCCCTCGCCGCTCTGGTAACCCTCGCCGACGACGTGCTGGTGGCACACCCGCAGGCGCACCTGCCCGAGTTGGTCGCCGAGCTCGACCAGCGCGCCAGCGCCCAGCACGCGCCCACCGTGCAGGGCGTCACGCTGGCCTCGCTGCACTCGGCCAAGGGGCTGGAGTGGGATGTCGTCTTCCTGGTCGGCCTCACCGACCAGACGCTGCCGATCCAGCACGCGACCACGCCGGCCCAGCTGGCCGAAGAACGCCGGCTGCTCTACGTCGGCATCACCCGTGCCCGCGAGCGGCTCGCGCTGTCCTGGGCGCTGGCCCGCAGCCCTGGCCAGCGCCGTGGCCGGCGCCCGAGCCGCTTCCTCGACGGATTGCGTCCGGCTGCCGAGCCGGCGCGTCGGACAGCTGGCAAGACCCGCAGCAAGCCGCCGCCCGCTGAGGACGCGGAGTTGTTCGGCCGGCTGCGAGTCTGGCGCAAGGCGCAGGCCGAGGCGCAGAGCGTGCCGCCCTACGTCGTCTTCAGCGACGCGACCCTGGTGGCGATCGCTGACGCCCGCCCGGAGTCGGTGGCGGGGCTGGCGCGGATCTCAGGAATCGGGCCGACGAAACTGCAGCGCTACGCCGCGCCGGTGTTGCAGGTGATCGGGGGCGCCGACCCTGCGGACGTAGCGCCTGTGGAGACCTCCTGATCTGATCTGGGCGCCCACCGAGCTGCCCGCGTACGTCGGCGGCCGCCCGCAGCACCAGCAAGCGTGAGCGGTTGACGGTTGATCAGTCGAATTCGGTGTCCGGTGCCAACGAGCCGCGTGGCGTGATGACGGTAATGAGCGCCGACAGCAGGATGAGCAGCGCAGAGACCAGCAGCGCGGCGTGCAGACCCTCGCGGAATGCGTTCTTCGCGGCGTCGACGATCGGTTTGATCACCTCTGGCGGGTGCGCAAGGTTGCCCTGCTGACCGGCCGCATCATGTCCGCCCTTCTGCAGCAGGTCGATGATGAATCCGCTGCCGCTGCCGAGCGTGCGCTTGAGATCGCTCGTGAGGTAGGAGTTGACAATCGCGCCCAGCGCCGCCACGCCGATCACTGAGCCGATCTGGCGAGCGGTGTTCGTTGCCGAAGCCGCCATGCCCGAGCGCGCGGCCGGCACATGGCCGAGCACCGCCGCGGTCAGCGGCACCACGGCGACTCCGAAACCGAGCCCGCAGACGGCGAGCGAGATCGCCAGTGCCGCGAAGCGCGGGTCGGAGTCGAGGAAGTGACGAGCCGCCAGGATGCCGGCAGCGCTGATGCCGCAGCCGGTGATCAGCGGTCCACGCGGACCCACGAGGCCGACCCAGAAGCCTGCTCCGGTGGCGCCGAGCACGATTGCTAAGGCCATCGGTGCGAAGACGCCGGCGAGATGCGTGCCGTTGTAGCCCACAAGCACGTCGAGGTACAACGCGGTGAGGAAGAAGATCGAGAACACGCCGAAGTAGACGGCGAGCGCGGCGAACAGCGCGTTGCTGACGGCAGCGTCCTTCAGGTACGCGAGATCGAGCATCGGTGACTCGACCCGGTGCTCGATCGCGACGAACGCGATGCCGGCCAGCCCGGCGACAACGAACAGCGCGATGATCCACCAGGTGCCGTAACCGTAGATCTCCCCAGAGATGCCGGCGTAGATCAAGCTGCCCAGAGCCAGCGCTGCCATCACGAAGCCGCCGGTATCGACGCGGCCGGGTTGCGGATCTGCGCTGTCGGGAACGAACCACCCGACCGCGACGAGCAGAACAGCGCCGAGTGCAAGGTTGAACCAGAAGACGGCGCGCCAGTCCGAGAGGTTCACCAGCAGCGCACCGATCACCGGCCCAAGTGCCAACGACAGCCCCGAGACTGCCGACCATGCGCCCAGCGCCCGGGCGCGCTGGGTGCGGTCCGGGTACAGATGCCGGATCACCGACAACGTGCCTGGTTCTGACGCGGCCGCGCCGACGCCCATGACCGCACGGCCGGCGATGACCCAGCCGACCGACGGGGCAAGCGCACACATCACCGATCCGGCGCAGAACACGACGATGCCGCTGGCCATGATCGACTTTCGGCCGTACCGATCACCCAAGGTGCCGAAGATCAGCATGAGGCTGGCGAAGACGAGCGAGTAGGCGTTGAGGACCCACTGGAGTGGCACGACGCCGGCCCCGAGGTCGTTCTGGATGCTGCCCAGCGCGACGCTGACGATCGTCGTGTCAAGGAACGTCAGGAACAGCACCGCGAGGACGGTCGTCAGCGCGGCCGCTCTCGACACCGTCCGCTCGCCCGTCACCTCGACGGTGATCGAGTTCATTTCGGCAGCGCGGTGATCGCCGGGTTGCTGCACGCCTTCGGGGGGTTGCCGTTCAACGTGAGCAGGCTGCAGAACGTCTGCGCCGCCACCTTCCACTTGCCGCCTTCAAGCACTGCATAGCCGTGCGTGTCGGCCAGCAGCGGTCGCCCCGCGCTGAGCAGTGAGAAGGTCACGGCGGCGACGTCGGCGCTCTGCGCGTGCGTCGCGGTCACCTTGGCGGTGACTCCCTGCGCGACCTGCGTATTGCCCTCCTGATCGACGGCCGAGCGGAACACCGAGCCGTGTTGCAGAGCGGCGACGGAGGTGTTCAGCGGCGTCTTGGAGTCGAAGAACTGCTCGTAGGCGCGACTGATCTGCTGCCGGGCCGCCGCGCTCAGCTGCTCGCCACCGCCAGCGGTCGACGAAGCGATCGAGCTCGTGCTGCCCGCCGGCGGGGATGAGCTCGGGGCCTTCTTGCCGGAACTGGAGCACGCGCCGACGGCCAGCGCGGCTGCGATGCTCAGGCCGACGGCGGCGCGGCGGACGGCGACTGTCATGCGTGAGCTCCTTTGCGTCGCTCACTTTCTACCGCGTGGCGGGTCCGGACGGCGGGACATCGATGCATGATCAACCGTCCGGGAAAATGCCTTGCGGCCATCTTTGACACTTGGCTAGCCTGCTAGCACAGACCCGGACCACGCTGCGTCCTTCGCATGCGTTCAACCGAGAGAGGGGGTGGCCCCAGTGGAGAGCACAACTACCCGGACGGCGGCTGCCCTGCGTCTGCGGACCCTCTCGGCGCAGGGGTCGCCGTTCGCGCTGCCCGGGACTGCCATCGCCTGGCGCCAGCAGGATCTCTGCGTTCCGGCCGGCATGCGTCCGACGGTCCCTGGCCAGCTTCACCCGATCCACAACTCCATCCCCACGGCTACGCGGCCGACTGTCGCCCCGACGGTTGGCGTCACGGCGGTCAACGCCGGCTACGCAGCCAAGCAGGCAGCCCCACCTCGAGGTGTACCACGCTGACGGCAGTCAGCATCCGGCTCCTCGAGGCCGCGGCTCCCAAGCTTGGGAACCGCGGCCTCATTGTTTTTCCGGAGCAGCCAGTGCTCATACAACCTCACAAATCCGACCACTACCACGTCATGAATTACGACGTCATCAATCAGAAGCCGGCGCAGTACGAGCGAGAAGGAGGTGACCCGACGTGTTGACCGATGCCACAGGTGTCCTCTCGTTCGATCCGATCGGGATCGAGCCGTTGGACCCGCTGTCCAAGGAGTGCCCGGAGGATCTGCCCTGCCGCGTGCAGGACGGCGAACTCTGGTTCGCCGACACCCCAGCCGACCTTGAGCTGGCAAAGGCTTACTGCCGGGAGTGCCCGGCACGTCTGGCTTGCCTCTCCGGCGCTCTCGAGCGCCGCGAGCCATGGGGCGTCTGGGGCGGCGAGATCTTCGAGCGCGGTGCCGTCGTGGAGCGCAAGCGTCCACGCGGCCGTCCGCGCAAGGACGACCGAACGGTTGTCGCGGCATGAACCGCCGCCGCCCGACGAGCGGACTGGTCCGCCGGGTCACGGCAGTCCGCGATGGCCACCCCAATCCGAACAACTTTCACATCTTCAGGAGCACTGCGATGTATTCCATGCATGAAGCCCTCGCGCGTGACCGAATGCGCGAGCAAGAACGGCGATCGCGCGAGTCTCGACTAGCCCGCGAGCTGGCCGCCGAGCGGCGCTGGCACCGCGTGTCGCGGCACGCCAAAGCGGCGCAGGCGCGGCACGCGCGCCGGCTGAGCCGATCGCCGCGGTAATACCCTTTCGTTTGCTTCGTACCGGCCGCCATCTTGCGGAATTGGCGGCCGGTGCGGATGCAAACCGATGATTGGCGGGGGCGCTACCACCACTCGCGGTCGAGTTTGGCTTCGATGGAGCGCACGAAGCGGCGGGTGCACTCGGCGCAGACCCACCGCGTGCGATGTCCCTCGCTCGTCTCGACCATGTCAGCGCACCAGCCGAGTGGCGGATCGCCGTCCGTCTCCGGATCGGCGACGCGCCCACACAGCGAGCACACTGCTTCCATTCCGCAATTTCACCTCCTGATCACCTGGAGGTAAAGCAAGCGCGAAGCTGGCCGCCGGAGGTTCGGCACTTTCGCGACATTACGACGCGGAGCCGCTGCCGACGGCTACCAGAGCGACATAGAGCGCTGGAAGATCCCGGCCAGATCCTCTGCAGTCGCCTCGCGCGGGGCGATGGCGAGCAGCCGCTGCTGCTTCAGTGCCCCGGCCACCAGTTCGTCCACATCGTCGGGCCCGAAGCCGACGGCTGCCACGCCGTCCGGGATACCGATGTCCCGCATCAGTCGGGTGAGCACGTCCGGCAGCAGGGACGCCGGGTCAGCGGGCGCCGGCGCGCCCGGATCCAGCAGTCGCGCCGCCCGCAGGTGCCGCTCGGGGGCCGCTGGGAAGGTGAACCGGAACGCCTCCGGCGCGGTGAGCGACACCGCCATGCCGTGCGGCACCATCGGCTCGTCGTTGGGGTAGTCCTTCGGCCGGAAATCGCGCACCTGTCCGGCAATCGGATAGGCGTTCGCGTGCGGGATGTGCACGCCGGCGTTGCCGAAGCCGAGGCCGGCGAAGGTCGCGGCGAGTGCCATGTCGTTGCGCGCCTGCACGTCGTCGCCGTGACGTACCGCGCGCCGGAAGCTCGACGCGAGCAGGCCGAGTGCGCGCTCGGACCACATGTCCGAAACCGGGTTCGAGCCGCAGTACGGGACGCGTTGCTCGGGCTGCTTGCGTGGCCCGGCCGTGTAGGGACGTGCGGTGTAGCTCTCCAGCGCGTGACACAAGATGTCCATGCCAGCCGCAGCGGTGACGCCCGCGGGCTGGGTGCTGGTCAACAGCGGATCGACAACCGCAAGAGTGGGCCGCAGCCGCGGGTGGCTGATGCCGCTCTTCACCCGCTGCGCGAGGACGTCCAGCACGCAGACAGTGGTGCTCTCCGACCCCGTGCCCGTGGTCGTCGGGACCGCGACCAGCGGCTTCAGCGGGTTGACCGGCGCCCGACCGGCGCCCACTGGCGCGTTCACGTAGTCGATCAAACTGCCCGGGTTCGACAGCAGCAGGTTGACCGCTTTGGCGGTGTCGATACTCGATCCGCCACCGACTGCGACGAACGCGTCCCACGGGCCGTTCGCCGCGGCCCAGTCGATGGCCGCTTGCATGCTCGCGTCGGTCGGCTCGATGTGCACGTCGGCGAAGATCTCCGCCTCGACCCCAAAACGAGCCATCTGCGTGGCAACCCGGGCCGTCAACCCGGTGGCGGCGACGCCGGGGTCGGTGATCAGCAGCGCGCGCCGGGCGCCGAGCTGAGCCAGGTCGTAACCGATCTCGTCGGAGGATCCGGCGCCGAACTTCAGCGCCGGTGCTCCGTAGGTGAACACCGATTCAGCAGCTGGTTCGGCCATGGGACCCTCAGCCATCCGACACCTCGTCAGCGAAGCCCGGCTGCCACTTCTCGGCGAGCGGCCGGTAGGGGACGGTGGCGCCGAGCTGGCACAGCACACCGATCGAGCCGAGCGTCACGCGGTGGATGAGCAGGTACGACGGTGGCAGGTTCAGCAGCCGCCCGATCTGCGCCTCCTGCCGCCGCGGATCGCTGAGTCGCGCAGCCTGCTTGCGCATCCAGCGCCGGCTGAAGGTGAACGTCGGCTCGCGCAGCGGCTCGACCGCAGGCCCGAGGTAGGTCAGGATCTCGTCGCCGGTGACTCTGATGTCCGGACGGACGAAGCCGAGCTGGCGCATCAGGTCGAGCACGCCCGCCGAGTCGCCCTCCACGGCCAACCGGGACAGCTGGCCGAGAGGCTTGGGGATGCCACCCGGCAGCCGCGCCACGGCTCCGAAGTCGACCACCCCGAGCCGGCCGTCGGCGAGGATCCGGAAGTTGCCCGGATGCGGGTCGGCGTGCAGCAAGCCCACGCGCGCCGGGGCGGACAGGTGCAGCAACGCGAGCAGCGTTCCGGCCTCGTCGCGTTCGGCTTCGGTGCCGGACGAGATCACCGACGAAAGCTGCCGGCCGTCCATCCACTCCGAGACGATGACTTTCGGGGCACTGGCGACGACGCGCGGGACGGCGATCTGCGGGTCGTCGGCGAACGCGGTGGCGAAGGCACGCTGCGCGTCCGCCTCGAGGCTGTAGTCGAGCTCCTCGAGGACACGTTCTCTGATCTCGGCGAGCAATGGTTTGACGTCAAGGCCAGGGGAGATGCGGGCGAAGAGCCAAGCAAGGCGAGACAGCTGCGTGAGGTCAGCCATCAGCGCCGGCCCGGCACCGGGGTACTGCATCTTGACGGCGACCTCGCGCCCGTCGGCCCACACGGCACGATGCACCTGACCGATGCTCGCCGCAGCCGCCGGTCGCTCGTCGAAGTTACTGAACCGCTCCGGCCACCGGGTGCCGAACTGCTCGTCCAGCACCCGTTCCACCGTGCTGAACGGCATCGGCGGCGCGGCTTCCTGCAGCTTCGTCAGCGCCTGGCGGTACGGCGCGGCGGAGTCCTCCGGCAGCGCGGCCTCGAAGACCGACAGCGCCTGGCCGAGCTTCATTGCGCCGCCCTTGAGCTCGCCGAGGACAGTGAACAGCTGCTCGGCGGTGCGCGCCTGGAGATCGGCAGTGACTTGTTCCGCGGATTTGCCCGTCATCCGTCGGCCGAAGCCGACGGTGGCGCGGCCGGCCACGCCGAGGGGGAGTGAGGCGAGTTTGGCGGTGCGGGCGACCCGCCGCTGAGGGATGTCGTTGCTGTCGCGACGGCGCCGGCTCGGCGTGCCCTCACTCATGCCAGCGCTCGCTCACCCGGCCATTCTGCCCAACGCCGTCAAAGTCGTGTTTCCCATGTGGCGAGACACCCACATTCGGTGTGGGCGGTCCAGCTGCGGCGGCGCAACCGCCAGTCCGGCAAGCGCAGTTCGATCGTCGCGTCTATGCACTGCGGTTCGCCGCCGTCGAGGAAGGTGAGCGCCTGTTGGGCGGCGACGCCGGCCAGCACGGTGGCGACGGACGTCGACGATGTCGGCCCATGCCGCCGCGCGATGGTGAGCTGAACCGCAAGCGCCGACCAGGCCGGGTCGCGGTCGCGCCGGTGAAGATCGGCACAGCGCAGGCAACTGGTCAGTCCCGGGAGTACGAGCGGTCCCACCACACCATGATCAACGCCGAGGGTGATCGCGAGGTACGGTGCGTCGGCGGAGTGCAGCGCGTCGAGACGCTCGTCCGGCACCGGGCCATCAAGCGCGAGGACGGTGAGCTGGGCGCGTTCACCGACTGGCAGCGGCGTGGTGTCCACGTCAGGTGCGGCGCGCAACAACGCCCGCTCGGCAGCCACCGCCAGCGGCTCACCCTCATCCGCGGCGGTCACGTCGCCGGGGACGGCGTGCGAGAGCTTGGCGACTCCACCGCCAAGGACGTGCACCCGTCCAACGCCGGACGCGGCCAGCACCGCCGCCACCTGGACGGCGATCCGGCCGCGGCCGTGTACCTCGACTGTCGCGCGCCGGCGGGCGGCGAGCACGTCCGCCGCGCGTTCGCCATGGACCACCGCGAGCGCGGCAAGCTCGCC
>DATFTS010000150.1:0-7782 GCA_035261645.1 Jatrophihabitans sp.
CGGGACGGTGCACTCGCACGACGGTGCCGAGCGCCATGGGCACGGCGATCACTCCGGCTACGAGACTGGCGTCGAGCGCGTCGAGGTGCTGGAGCGGATCTTCGAGGAGAACGATCGCACCGCGGCGGCTAACCGCGCCGATGTAGAGCGCGCCGGCGCGTTCGCCGTCAACGTCATGTCCTCCCCCGGCGCGGGCAAGACTGCGCTGCTGCGCGAAACGCTGCTTCGGTTGGGCGACACGGTGCGGATAGGCGTCATCGAGGGCGACATCGAAACCGATCTCGATGCCGCTCGCCTGCGCGGGCTGGGCGCGAGCATCGAACTCGTCAACACCGGCAACGGGTTCGGCGGCGAGTGTCATCTGGACGCACCGATGGTTCGCTCCGCTCTGGTTCGCCTTTCCTTGGCAGACATCGACCTGCTGATCATCGAAAACGTGGGCAACCTCGTCTGCCCGGCTGAGTTCGACGTCGGTGAGCACGCCCGGGTCATGGTGTTCTCGGTGACGGAGGGTGAGGACAAGCCGCTGAAGTACCCGGTGATGTTCCGCTCGGCCGACCTCGTGCTCGTCAACAAGATCGACCTGCTGCCCTACCTCGACTTCGACCTCGACCAGTTCGCGGGCAACCTGCGCGCAATCAATCCGGTGGCACGACGCATCGACATCAGCGCGCGCACCGGCGCCGGTGTGGACGAGTGGTGCGGGTGGGTGCGAGCGCAGCTGCCTCGTCCCCGGACCATAATGCGAGACGGCATGTAGCACGTAACTGCCCTGACGGGAGACCGGGATGACGGCGCCGCGCCTGGTGACATCAGCCGATGCCGTGCGGCTGGCGGTGTACGAATCCGGCGGCCCCGAGCATCCGCCGATCGTCGCGGTGCACGGCTTCCCCGATAACCACCGCGTCTGGGACGGCGTCGTCGACCTGCTGCGCATCGATCACCACGTGATCACCTATGACGTGCGTGGCGCCGGCGCGTCCGACCGGCCGACCGGGCGTCTCGCGTACCGCAACGACCGGCTGACCGACGACCTGATCGCGGTGCTGGACGCCGTCAGCCCCGACGAGCCGGTGCACCTGCTCGGCCACGATTGGGGCTCGATCCAGATCTGGCCAGCGCTCACCGATCCGCGTCTGGCCGGGCGGGTCGCTTCCTTCACCTCGATCTCCGGCCCGTCGCTCGACCACGCTGCCGCGTGGCTGCGTCAACTGCGTCGGCACCCCGTCGCCTCCCTCCGTCAGCTGGCGCACTCCTACTACCTGTTCCTGTTCCAACTTCCGGTGCTGCCCGAAGCGGCTATCCGGCGCGGCGGTCTGCGCCGCGCCGTCGTGGCGGCCGGCGGCCGCGCTCCGGAGGACGGCGACACGCTGAGCGGTCTGTGGCTTTACCGGGCGAACGTGCTGCCCCGGGTCGCGCGCCCTGCTCCGACTCCCATCTCCGTCCCGGTGCAGGTGGTCGTCCCGGATCGCGACCCGTTCGCCACCCCGCAACTGGCGCGGGAGGCGCCCGTGCCCTGGGTTGCGCAGCTGACTGTGCACGACGTCAAAGGCGGCCACTGGATCGTTGCGCAACGACCCGACGTCATCGCCGACCTTGTCCGGACCTTCGTCCGGGGCATTGCCCAATAGCACCCAACTCGGGCACCAGCAGTCCGACACGCCGAAGCGAACTGCGATTTCTCCCCTGAGCGGTTGTGCAATCGACGTTACCTGTGTGACGGTTGTCGAGCTTTGTTACTCGTGGGATTGGACATGCCGGATGGGTTTCTTCGACGACTGGGCACGTGAAAACGTCAGGGCGGTGGCGTGGGCGGATCGCGGTCCCCTGCCGCGTTTCGTCTCTCGGCTCGCCGTGGGCGCCACGCTGGCCGGCGCCATCACGGCCGGCGTCCTCGTCCTGTCGACGTCGAACGCAAGCGCCGACCCGTCGCCGCAGACCTGGTATCGGCTGCGCATGTGCGAGTCAGGCAACAACTACTCGATCAACACCGGCAACGCCCACTACGGCGCCTACCAGTTCGATCTGCCGACCTGGCGCAGCGTGGGCGGTAAGGGCTACCCCTACCAGGCATCGAAGGCGGAGCAGGACGCCCGCGCGCTCGTGCTCTACCGGATGCGTGGGTGGCAGCCGTGGCAGTGCGCGACGATCCTCGGCCTGCGCGAGGATGCGGATGCCCGCTCCGCACGGATAAGCGACATCAGCGTCGGCTCCGGCGGCGCAACCCGCAACCCGGCCCCGAACCCTGCCCCGCCGGCCGCCGGAGTCCCCGCGTTCCCCGGCGGCTCACACTGGTACACCTACGGCGAGACCAGCCGCAACATCAAGACCTTCCAGGACCAGATGCATCGCCGCGGGTACTTCCCGGTGGGGACGGGCCAGTTCGGGCCGCACACGATGCAGGTGGTCAAGCGGCTGCAGCAGTTGAACGGCCTGGTGCCCAACGGCTACCTCGGTCCGAACACCTGGCGGCTTGCATGGGTCGGGCGCTACTCCCCGCCGGGCACGCCAACGCAGGTGGTGCCGTCCTTCCCGGGTGGCTCGCACTGGTACCACTACGGCGAGACCAATCGCAACATCAAGACCTTCCAGGACCAGATGCACGCGCGCGGACTCTTCCCGGTGGGCACTGGTCAGTACGGGCCGCACACCCGCCAAGTGGTCAAGCGGCTGCAGCGGCTCAACGGCCTGGTGCCCAACGGCCTGATCGGGCCGAACACCTGGCGGCTTGCTTGGACTGGCAGGTACTGAGGCGGGCAAGCGCCCTTACAGACCGACCGCCCGCTCCAGTGCGGACAGCTCGTCGTCGAGGTAGCCCAGCAGCCGTTGCAGGTGCGGCACTGAGCGCCGGCAGCCGGTGAGCCCGAATGCGATGTCGTTGGAGTAGCTGGTGCAGGTGATGTTCAGCGCCTGGCCATCGAGCGGGATCGACAGCGGGTAGAGGCCGTCGAGGCGTGCGCCGTTCCAATAGAGCGGCTGCCGGGGCCCGGGCACGTTGGAGATCACCAGGTTGAACGGTGGACGCAGCGTGCCGGTCATCCGCAATAGCGGCCACAGTCCGAGCGGGCTGATCCCGATGGCGCTCATGGCGAGGATCTGCATCGGCGTCATCGTCTTCAGCAGTTCCTTGCCCTCACGCATCGAGCGGTTGACGGTTGCCAACCGCGCCGCCGGGTCGGCCGCGTCGGTACCGAGGTTGCACATCACCGCGCCGACTGCATTCCCCCCACCGTCCCCCGACCGCGTCTCGTCCCCGTGCAGCGACACCGGCACCATCGCGATCAGCGGTGCGTCCGGCAGCGCGTCCATGGTCTGCAGGTAGCGGCGCAGCGCCCCGGAGCACATGGCGAGCACAACGTCGTTGACCGTCGTCTCGCTCGCCTTGCCCACCCGGTGCACTCGCTCCATCGGCCACGACTGCGCTGCAAACCGGCGGGCACTCGTGATCGGCACGTTGAGCATCGTCTTGGGCGCCGACAAGGACAGCGTCCCCGTCTGCTCGTTGATCGCGCGGCCGAGCGTGCGGGCGAGCGCAGGGAGCATGCCGAAGGTCTCGGCAAGCGTTTCCCGCGCGATGTCGGCCGGTGATCGGTCGGCCCCGTTGCGCGGCGTGCGCTCGGGCTGCTGCCGCGCCCACGGCGCCGGCATGTTCCGCTCGTCCGGGTCGGGGCTCATCATCTGGCTGAGCAGCCGCAGCGCCGACACGCCGTCGACGAGTGAGTGGTGCACCTTGAAGTACGCCGCGTATCGCCCGTCAGCGAGTCCCTCGATCAGATGCATCTCCCAGAGCGGGCGGTGCCGGTCGAGCAGCGTCGAGTGCAGCCGCGAACCGAGCGCGAGCAACTCCAGGATCCGCCCCGGCTGGGGCAGAGCGCTGCGACGCACGTGGTGCTCCAGGTCAAACTCCTTGTCGATCACCCAGCCCCACTGGCCCAGCGACGTCACAGATCGCTTGGGCCGCTTCTGGAACAGCGGCGACACCTCGTCCTGCGCGAGCGCGTCCTCGAACATGGCGCGGATGTCCAACGCCGTGGCGCCTTCAGGCGCGGCGAACAGCTGCAGGCTGCCGACATGCATCGGGTGCTCGCGAGTCTCGGCGAGCAGGAAGAGGGCGTCGGTGGGTGGCATCGGCACCAACATGCACAGATACTTTCACCGGCGGGCCCCCATTCAAACCGGGCTGAGTCACCAACCGGTGTGCAACGGCCGTCCCTCCGCGAATCCCGCGGTGCTCTGGATGCCGATGGCGGCCCGCTCGTGCAGTTGTTCGAGGGTTGCGGCGCCGGCATAGGTGCAGGCTGAGCGGACCCCTGCGGTGATGGTGTCCAGCAGGTCCTCGACGCCCGGGCGCTCCGGGTCGATGAACTGCCGGCCGCTGGAGATGCCTTCCTCGAACAGCGCCTTGCGGGCGCGTTCGAAGGCCGACTCGCTGCTGGTGCGCCGAGCCACGGCGCGAGCCGAGGCCATGCCGAAGCTGTCCTTGAACAGCCGGCCGTCGGCGGCCACGTGCAGGTCGCCCGGCGACTCGAAGGTCCCGGCGAACCACGAGCCGATCATCACCGCGGACGCGCCTGCGGCGAGGGCCAGCGCGACGTCGCGGGGGTGGCGCACTCCCCCGTCGGCCCAGACGTGCTTGCCGAGCTCGCGCGCGGCCGCGGCACACTCGAGCACGGCGGAGAACTGTGGACGGCCGACGCCGGTCATCATCCGCGTCGTGCACATGGCGCCGGGGCCGACCCCCACCTTCACGATGTCGGCGCCGGCCTCGATCAGGTCGCGGGTGCCCTCGGCCGAGACGACGTTCCCGGCAACCACCGGCACGCCAGGCGCAAGCGAGCGCACCGCGGCCAACGCCTCGAGCATGCGCTGCTGGTGGCCGTGCGCGGTGTCGAACACGAGCAGGTCGATGCCGGTGTCGAGCAGTTCCTGGGCGCGCGCCTTCACATCGCCGTTGACTCCGGTGGCCGCGGCGATCAGCAACTGCCGGGAGGCGTCGACGGCCGGACGGTAGATGGTCGAGCGCAGGGCACCGGTCCGCGTCACAACACCGATCAGCTGCCCGGCCGCATCGACCGCGGGTGCCAGTTTGCGCCGCTTGGCGTCGAGCTCGTCGAACGCGCGCACCGGGTCGATGGGGTCGACGAGCGTCAGCGGGTTCGCCGACATCACCTGGTGCAGCTGCGCGAACCGCTCCGCCCCCGAGCAGTCGGACTCGGTGACGACGCCGATCGGCCGGCCATCCTGCACGACGATCACGGCGCCGTGCGCCCTCTTGGGCAGTAGCGCCAGCGCGTCGCTGACCGTGTTCTCCGGGCCGAGCGTCAGCGCGGTCTCGATGACAAGGTGCCGCCGCTTGACCCATTGCACGACGTCGCGGACGACCGGCACCGGGATGTCCTGAGGCAGCACCGCAAGGCCGCCGCGGCGGGCGACCGTCTCGGCCATCCGGCGGCCGGCCACCGCCGTCATGTTCGCGACGACGATGGGGATGGTGGTACCGCTGCCGTCGACAGTCGACAGGTCCACGTCGAAGCGCGAGGCGATGTCAGACCGCTCGGGGACCATGAAGACGTCGTCGTAGGTCAGCTCGAAGGCCGGAGCGGGACCGATGAAGCGCACGAGTGACTGATCCTACGCTGTAAGGGTGATTGCAGGGTGTTAGCCGTCTTCGATGTCGACGGCGTGGTTGCCGACGTCCGGCACCGCCTGCACCACCTGGAAGGCCGGAAGTCGTGGCCCGCCTTCTTCGCCGCCGCTCAGCAAGACACGCTGCTCGCCGAGGGCGCGGCCCTCGCAGCCGAGCTGGCCGGCGAACACGAGATCGTCTGGTTGACCGGGCGCCCGGAGTGGCTGCGCGACGTCACCGCTGAATGGCTCGCCGAGCAGGGCCTGCCCGCCGGCGAGTTGTATCTGCGCCCGCACGGCGACTACCGGCCGGCGCCGAGGTTCAAGCTGGACGTGCTGCGCCAGCTGGCCCCTCGCGGGATCGCTGCGGTGGTGGATGACGACGACGAGGTGGTCCGTGCCGCGCGCGGCGCCGGCTTTCCCGCCGTTCTCGCCGACTGGGTGCCGAGGGCGCCGGAGCTGCGCCGCGCCCAGGATCGGGACGGACGGACTTGATCTTTCGGGCCCTCTGGCTACCTCAGACGGCCTGTCGACCCTTGAATGCGTGTGTTAGATCACAGTAAGGTTACGGTTCACGAGAACTTCACATGTATCACTCCCGAGAGCTGATAACTCTTGGAAAACACGCTCGGCGAGTTTGCTTGACGTCTGAACATTTTCGAGCACACTTGACCGGGGCCATACCGAAAGCGATTACAGGACGAGACATGATCGACAACGACGCCGATATCCCTGCTCGCCGCTTGTGCAGCCACATCCCTGCGTGCCCGACGGCCGAGGCCGCTGACCGCGACGCCGCGCACGTCGTCTCCGCTCACCCGGAGCAGGGCTGGAGCCTGTTGTGCAACGGTGTGGTTGTTTTCGATGACTTCGGCGAGATCCTGCCGGATGGCAACTGCACCGGTTCGCGCACCCGCGACCTCGCGATGGCCTCGCCGCACCGCCAGGCGAGCTGAGCCACTACCCCCGAAACACCGTCCGTCCGGCGTCGCCGAACGGCTCATCTCTTTCCCGCACCGCTTCCCGGAAGCCGGCCTCGGCCGCCCGCGCCACGAACGCGTGGCCCTCGGGCGTGTGCCGCGCCAGGCCGTCGAACACCGTGCTGATCATCGTGCTTGTCGCCAAGCCCTGCGCCAGGAGCGCCGAGTTTAGTGCCAGCTTGGCCATCATCAGCTGATTCAGGGGCATCGCCGCGATGCGCTCCAGCAGCACTTCGGTGCGCTCGTCGAGCTGATCCGGCGGTGGCGCTTCCACCACGAGCCCCCATTCCAGCGCCTCCGCGCCGGTGATCGTGTCGCCGGTGAACAGCAGCCGCTTCGCCCGCTGGTCGCCGAGTCGATGCGCCCACATCCCCGCCGCCGGAATCCCCCAGACCCGGGTGGGCGGGTAGCCGATCTTCGTGTCTGCCGCAGCGATGATCTGGTCGGCGTACAGCGCGATGTCGGTGCCGCCGGCCACGCAGAACCCGTGCAGCTTCGCCACCGTCGGCTTGGTGGCATGGAGCAGGCTGGCGAAGCCGCGGTTGAAGCGGCTCATCATGGCGTAGTCGACCATCGGATCCCACGTCCGCGACGGGTCGTGGTTGCGGGCCTGTGCCACCGGGTCCAGTACCGTGCCCTGCCGGGGCAGTTTCGCCGATGCGTCGGCGCCGGCGTCCATGTCGCCTTCGGCGCCTGCGCCCATGTCGCCTTCGGCGCCGGCGCCCATGTCGCCTTCGGCGAAGATGCCAAGGTCGTAGCCGCCGCAGAAGCCGCTGCCGCGTCCGGACACCACGATCACGTGCACCCGCGGGTCGAGGTCGGCGCGCTCGACGGCGTGCGCCAGGTCGAGCGGCGTGTCCGGCGTGATGGCGTTGCCCTGCTCGGGACGGTTGAACGTGATGCGGGCGATCCGGCCGCTGACCTCGTAGGTCAGGGTCGGGTAGGCGGCGCGGTCGTCAGGTGCAGGTCGCCCGGCGAACAGCGAGCCCTCCCCCTCGGTGGGGCCACGACGCCAGCCAGTGCTCACCCGACTGCTGCCCGGGCCAGGATGGCGTCGGTGTCAACGCCGGCGGGCAGCGTCCCATAAGCCACGCCCCAGTCGCCTGCGAGCCGGGAGCCGACGAACGCGTCGGCGACCGCCGCGTCGCCGTGCCGTAGCAGCAGCGAGCCCTGGAGC
>DATFTS010000151.1:0-3352 GCA_035261645.1 Jatrophihabitans sp.
CGGGTCCTCGGCGCGGTAGACGCGGTGCCCGAAGCCCATCAGGCGCTCGTGCCGGTCGAGGATGCCGCGCACCACCTTGGCGGCGTCACCGACCCGCTCGACCTCGTCGATCATGGGCAGCACCCGGGCGGGCGCACCACCGTGCAGCGGGCCGCTCATCGCGCCGATCGCGCCGGACATCGCGGCTGCGACGTCAGCGCCAGTGGACGCGATCACGCGCGCGGTGAACGTAGAGGCGTTCATGCCGTGCTCGGCGGCCGAGACGAAGTAGGCGTCGACAGCCCTGATGTGGTCCGGCTCGGGCTCGCCCCGCCAGCGGGTCATGAACCGCTCGACGATCGTCGAGCATTGGTCGATGCGTGACTGCGGCACCGCGGGGTTCGACAGCCCGCGCGCCGACTGCGCCACGTAGGACAGCGCCATCACCGCCGCCCGCGCCAGTTGCTCGCGGGCCTCCTCGTCGCTGATGTCCAGCAGCGGCCGGTAGGCCCAGATCGGCGAGAGCATGGCCAGCGCAGCCTGCACGTCCACCCGCACGTCGCCGGTGTGCACCGGGATCGGGAACGGCTCGGCCGGCGGTAGGCCCGGGCCGAACTTGCCGTCGACCAGCAGCGCCCAAACGTTGCCGAAGGTCACATGCCCGACGAGATCCTCGATGTCGACGCCGCGGTAGCGCAACGCGCCACCGTTCTTGTCCGGCTCGGCGATCTCGGTCTCGAATGCGATGACACCTTCGAGTCCGGGGCTGTAGTCGTCTGCCATGGACCTGCTCCGATCTCCTGGTCTGGCTGCGGAGGATGTTCTGCTGCGCTGGGCGGGTCGCGCTCAACGACCCCATTCTGCTCACACCCGCTCTGGGCGCTCTTATGCAGGTGGGAAGATTGCCGCGATGACAGATCCGGCCAGCCTGCGCGCCACCTACACCCGCGGCCGACTCGACGAAACGGACCTTGCGGACAGCTGGCCGGTTCAGCTGCGAAGCTGGTTCGACGCCGCTGCCGCGGATCCGGCGATCGCCGAGCCGAATGCGGTGCAGTTCGCCACCGCCGACGCGTCGGGGCGCCCGTCGGTCCGGACTTTGCTGGCCAAGGCCATCGATGAGCGCGGCATCGTCTGCTACACCAACTACGACTCGGCCAAGGCCCGCGACCTCGCCGCCAACCCGCGTGCCGCGGCGGTGTTCGCGTGGCTGCCGCACCAACGCCAGGTACGGCTGTCCGGCACGGTGTCGAAGGTCGACCGCGCCGAGACCGAGGCCTACTGGGCGCAGCGCCCGCGCGAGTCACAGATCGGCGCATGGGCCTCGCCGCAGTCGACGGTCGTGGAGTCACGTGCGGCGCTCGACCGGCTGGCCGACGAGATCGCGGCGCGGTTCGAAGGCCGCGAGATCCCGCCACCGCCGCACTGGGGTGGCTACCTGCTGACGCCGGACGAGGTCGAGTTCTGGCAGGGACGGGTCGGCCGGCTGCACGACCGGATCCGGTACCGCCGCAACGGTGAGAGCTGGGTGCGCGAGCGGCTGGCCCCGTGATCTGTTCGACTTCCGGGGGACCCAGCAATGACTGACAGCCCGGCCCAGGAGAACGCCCCCGAACAAGCCCGCTCACTGACCACCTGGGTGCGTCGGCACGCGGTCGACACCCGGCCGATGGCGGTGCCTGAGTTCCGTCGACTCGTGCTCGGGCAGGGCACCGCGTTCGTCGGTTCGATGCTCACCCAGGTAGCCGTGCCGGTGCAGGTCTATGCGATCTCGGGCTCGTCGCTCTACGTCGGCCTGGTGGGGCTGGCGGGACTGCTGCCCATCGTCGCGTTCGGCCTCTACGGCGGGGCCATTGCCGACGTGATCGACCGCCGCACCCTCTACTTCTGGGCCTCCGTCGGAACCTGGGCAGTCACCCTGGGGCTGCTCGCGCAGACCTTGATGAACGTGAACAACGTCGGGCTCATCCTCGTCCTCGTCGCCGTGCAGTCGGCGTTCTTCGCGATGGCGTCCTCGGCCCGAGGCGCGATCATTCCGCGCATCGTCGACGTGGAACTCGTCGCGGCGGCGAACACGTTGAACTACACGGTCGCCACCGCCGGGCAGGTCGTCGGCCCGCTTTTCGCCGGGTTCCTCGTCACCCGGCCGCACGGGTTCGCGTATTCGTACGCTCTGGACGGCCTGCTGTTCACCGCCGCGCTCTACTCCGCCCTGAGGCTGCCCCGCATCGAGCCCGATGGCACTGCGCCGCATCTCGGGCTGCGCTCGGTGGCGGACGGGCTGGGGTTCATCGCGCGCAGCCCGGTTCTGCTCATGTCGTTCGCCGTCGACATCGTGGCGATGGTGCTGGCGATGCCGCGCGCGCTGTTTCCGGCCGTCGCCGCGAACCGGTTCCACGGCGGCGTCGGGTGGCTCTACGCCGCGCTCGCGATCGGCTCGGTGATCGCCGGTGTCTCGAGCGGGTGGATCGGACGCGTCCGGCGCCAGGGCGTCGCGCTGGTAGTGGCGATCGTTGCGTGGGGTGGCGCGGTCGCGTTGGCGGGCCTGGCGGCACAGCTCTGGCTCGCGGTGGTGCTGCTCGCGTTCGCCGGGGCGGCCGATCTGGTGAGCGCGGTGTATCGGCAGACGATCCTGCAGACGTATGCACCGGACGAGATGCGGGGACGCATGCAGGGCGTGTTCATCGCGGTTGTCGCGGGCGGGCCGCGCCTTGGCGACCTGCGCGCCGGCGGCACGGCGGCCGCCACCTCCACCACGTTCTCGTGGGTAGGTGGTGGGATCGCGTGCATGGTTGTCGTCGCGATAGCGGGCACCCTGGTGCGTCCGTTCTGGCGCTATGACGCCCGAGCGGAAACTCCGGCGGAGGAGTTTGCGGAGTCGGCCCCGATATGACGGCGACGGGCAAGCAGTACGTGATCGAAGCCGGGGCGCACCGGGCGACGATCGTCGAGGTGGGTGCCGGCCTGCGCCAGTACACGCACGACGGCGTGGACATCACCGCGACGTATGGCGAGGACGACGTACCGCCACGCGGTTGCGGGTCGACGTTGGTGCCGTGGCCCAACCGCATCCGCGACGGCAAGTACACGTTCGAGGGAACGTCGTACCAGCTGCCGCTCACCGAACCGGCAGCGCACAACGCCATCCACGGCCTCGGCCGTTGGGAGCGGTGGACGAAGGTGCGGCAGGAGTCCGATCGCGTGACGCTGCGCCTGGATGTCGTGCCGCAGCCGGGCTACCCCTTCGAGGTGCGTGTCGAGACCACGTACGCGCTGCATCCCGAACAGGGGCTGATGGTGACGCTCGGCGCGCGCAACCTCGGCCGCGTCCGGGCGCCGTTCGGTGCCGGGTCGCACCCGTATCTCAGCACGC
>DATFTS010000152.1:0-5846 GCA_035261645.1 Jatrophihabitans sp.
GCCTCGACCTGGTGATCCACTACGACCCGCCCACCGACGCGAAGGTCTACGCCCACCGCTCCGGACGCACAGCGCGGGCCGGTGCCCGCGGCACCGTCGTCAGTTTCGTCGAGGCCGACCAGCACCGCGAGCTCACCCGCATGCACGCCGCGGCCGGCATCGAAGCCGCCACGACCGGCGTGCGCCCAGGACACCCCGCGATCAAGCACCTGTCACAGCCGGCGTAACTACAAAGGCACGGTGTCAGGGCTGCCCGGCAGGATGGGTGCCGTGATCTCCCCCGCCGTCGCCGAGCTCAGGACTGCTGCCGAGGCGCACCTGACGCGGCTCGCCGGTCCCGGCGCGGCGCTGCGCGAGGACCAGTGGTCGGCGATTCACGCCCTGGTTGCCGAGCGCCGCAAGACGGTCGTCATCCAGCGAACCGGTTGGGGTAAGTCCGCGGTGTACTGGATTGCGGCCGGGCTGCGCCGTGCGCAAGGTCACGGGCCGACACTTGTCATCTCCCCGCTGCTCGCCCTGATGCGCGACCAGGTGGCCGCCGCCGAACGCTCCGGACTGTCGGCGGTCACCTTGAACTCGGCGAACATCGACGACTGGCCCGCCATCGAGGCGCGCATCGCCGACGACACGGTGGACGTGCTACTCATCTCGCCCGAGCGCCTCAACTCGCACGGCTTTCGCACCCGCGTGCTGCCGCGCCTTGCCCCGCGCGTCGGGATGCTCGTCGTCGACGAGGCGCACTGCCTATCCGACTGGGGCCACGACTTTCGCGCCGACTACCGGCGGCTGGCGTCCGTGCTCGCCGGCTTGCCGGCCGACACCCCGGTGCTGGCGACCACTGCGACCGCGAACGACCGGGTCACGCGCGACATCGCCGCTCAGCTGGGTGAGGACACCCTCACCGTGCGGGGCTCGCTCGACCGCGAGTCCTTGGCGCTGTCCGTGGTCGGCACACCGGACCTTGCCGCCGGGTACGCGTGGATCGCCGATGCGCTCGCCGGCCCGGACCTGACCGGCTCGGGGATCATCTACACGCTCACCGTTGCCGGCACCACGCAGCTGTCCGACTACCTGTCCGCCGCCGGCCACCGCGTCGCGGCGTACTCCTCCGCCACCCCCGCTGCGGACCGTGCCGAGCTGGAACGCCGCCTGCTCGCCCATGACCTGCGCGCCCTCGTCGCCACCTCGAGTCTTGGCATGGGCCTGGACATGCCCGACCTTGCGTTCGTGATCCACCTCGGCGCTCCCGCGTCGCCGATCGCTTACTACCAGCAGGTCGGCCGCGCCGGACGCGCACTCGACGCGGCGCAGGCAGTGCTGCTGCCCACGCACGCCGACGAGAAGATCTGGGCCTACTTCGACTCGACGGCGTTTCCGCCCGAGCCAAAGGTGCGACGCGTCCTCGACGTGCTCGCCTGCTCCGGTGAACCGGTGACGCTGCCGAAACTCGAGGTGGATGCCGGGCTGCGGCGCGGTCGACTCGAGACACTGCTCAAAGTGCTCGACGTGGAAGGGGCCGTCGAACGTGCCGACGGCGGCTGGACCGCGACCGGGCAGGCGTGGACCTACGACGCGCCACGCCACGCCGCGATCGCCGCGGCGCGACGCCGCGAACAGGACGTGATGCGCAGCTACCTCGCCGGAGCGCAGTGCCTGATGCGGTTGCTGCGGCACGAGCTCGACGACCCGGACGCCGGCGACTGCGGACGCTGCTCGGTGTGCACCGGCACGCTGCCCGCTCCGGGACCGACGCCCTCGCCGGAGTCGGTGGCGGCCGCGCTGAGCCATCTGCGGTCGCAGACGGTCGTGCTCGAACCACGCAAGATGTGGCCGTCAGCTGCGCCGCGGCGCGGCAAGATCGCGGAACGGCTGCGCGCCGAACCAGGCCGGGCTCTCGCGCTCGCCGACGATCCTGCGTGGGGTGAGGCGGTGACGGCTGCCCTTGCGCATGACGTGCCGGTGTCCGACGGGATCCTCGACGGCCTGGTCCGCGTTCTGTCGCGGTGGGGCTGGCCTGCGGGCCGGCCCACCTGGGTCACGTGGGTGCCGTCGCGGCGCCACCCGACGCTGCTGGCCGACCTCGCCGCCCGGCTCGCTGATCTCGGCAGGATGTCGTTGATCGACGCGGCCGTCACCGCGACGGGAAACGGATTTCAGGCCGACGCCGCAACCAACGCCGACGCGGCGCGGGCCGCCCTCGAGCGGCTGTCGGTGCCCAATGCCGTCCCGGCCGGTCCGGTGCTGCTCCTCGACGACACGACGCGGTCCGGCTTCACACTGACGACCGCGGCATGTCTGTTGCGCGAAGCCGGCGCCGGCGCGGTGTACCCATTGGTGCTGCACAAGTTGATCTGACGAGCACACAGGGCACTCTGAACATCGTTTTGTATGCTGTTGCCAACACGTGCTATGCGCTCTCGTGACGAACAGACGTCGCCGTAACGCACGGAGTGGCAGGCACGATGACGGCGCTGGACACCCCTCGGCTGTATGACGCGCGTCGAGACATCCACTACGTCAAGCCGTTGCTGCGAGGCTGGGGGCACGCCCTGTCGTTCGTGGCAGCGGCCGTCATCGGGACTCTGGTCGTCGCGTGCGCCGATCACAAGATGCAAACGGCGGTCGCCTCGGTGTATGCGGCCAGCGTCGTCGGCTTGTTCGGTGCCAGTGCCCTGTACCACCGAGGACGTTGGGTACCTGCGGCGGCGGCCCGGCTACAGCGCCTCGACCACGCCATGATCGTCACACTGATCGCGGGGACCGCGACGCCGCCGATGGCCGTGTGTCTCACCGGAGCGCTCCGGATCACCGCACTCGTCGGGCTATGGTCACTCGCCGCATCGGCCATCGGCATCCGGATCGCATGGATGTCGGCGCCGGAGAAGCTGGTCGGCTCGATCTACATCGGGCTCGGCTGGCTTGCCGGTTCGGTGATCCCGGCAGTCTGGATCGACAAGGGTGTAGCCGCGGCGGTACTGCTGATCGCCGGCGGGCTGCTGTACACCGTCGGAGCTATCGGATACCACCGCCGATCGCCGGATCCCCTTCCGTCTGTCTTCGGCTATCACGAGGTCTTCCACGCCTACGTCACCGCGGCTGCAGCGTGCCAGTACGTCGCGATCGCCTGCTTCGTCTTGTAGCGAGGTCCAACGCCGTCGCCGTCAGCCACTTGGCAAGTTCTGGACAAGTGGGGCCCATTCTGTGCGCACGCGTGCCGACCTGAGCTCGGCCCGTTGGCGGGCTCCTCCTGGCGCAGTACGTTGACGGGCCAGCTAGCTAGGAGGTGCAGCCCCATGCGCATGATGGCGACAATTTCCTTCCCGGTCGAAGCCGGGAACAAGGCGATCGAGGACGGCTCGCTGCCGAAGATCATCGAACAGGCCGCTGAGCGTTGGAAGCCCGAAGCGATGTTCTTCACTGCTGTCGACGGGAAGCGCACTGCCATCGTTGTGTTCGACATGGTCGATTCATCGGCCATTCCTGAGTTCGCGGAACCATTCTTCATGCGTCTCAACGCCCAGGTTCAGTTCGCGCCGGTGATGAACGCAGAGGATCTCCAGAAGGGTCTTTCCGCACTCGGTTAGCGCCCTGCCTTCGAACGTGCGCCACTAGACGTCAGCTGAGCGCGAGGTCGACTTCGGCGAAGGTCGTGCTGGCCGGCATGCCTGCTCGTCGGGTAGCCGGCAGCGCGAGTGCGCCGAGCGCGCCGACCGCGCAGACGCACGCGCCGACGAGGCAGGCGACGTGCATGCCGGACATGAACGACGAGTGGAGCCCGGCGAGCAGTTGACCCTGCGCGCTGCCGTGCGCCCGGGCCACCGCACCGAGGGCGGCGGCTACCGAGTTACTGGCGGCGTGCGCAGTCGCCGGCGCCAGCCTGTCGAATGACGTGTTCGCGAGACGGTGGGCATAGAGGGTGGTGAAGACGCTGCCGAGCACTGCGACGCCCAGGGTTCCGCCGGCCTCGCGGGTGGCGTCGTTCACCGCCGAACCCACGCCAGCCTTGGCCGGTGGCAGCACGCTGAGGATCGACTCGGTCGCCGGCGCGGTTGTCAGTCCGAGGCCGAGGCCCATCAGCACCATCTGCGCGACGATCGTCGTGTAGGGCATGTCGATCGGTGACGTCGCGATCCACCCGAACGAGGAGCCCAGCAGTATCAGGCCGCTGACGACGACAACACGCGTGCCGATGCGTGCGGCGATCAGCACGCCGCCGACTGATCCGATCGCGATCGTGGTCGCGACGGGCAGGATGCGCACACCGGTGGAGAGCGTGCCGTACCCGCGCACGAACTGGAAGAACTGCGTCACGACGAAGATGAACCCGAACAGCGCGAAGAAGGCGACTGTGACCGCGCCACTGGCCGCCGAGAATGCAGGCGTCCGGAACAGCGTCACGTCGATCATCGGCTGTTCGCGGCGCCGCTCGACCAGCACGAAAGCGAGCAGGAAGACCAGCGTGCCCAGGAACCCGAGCAGGGTCGGCGTCGCCGTCCACCCGCGCCGCGGCGCCTCGATGATGGTGTAGACCAGCAGCCCGATTCCGGCCGACGACAGCGCCAGACCGGCTGGGTCCAGCCGAGCCTGGCGAGGGTCGCTCGACTCGGGCACGAGGAAGTACGCCGCCCCCAGCGCGAGGGCGGCGACGGGTACCAGCGCGACGAACACGGCGGGCCACGTGAAGTGCGCCAGCAGCAGGCCGCCGGTAACCGGTCCCACGGCTACGCCGATGCCGGTTACCGCGCCCCACACACCCACAGCCTTGGCGCGCTCTGCGCGGTCCGGAAAGGCGTTGGTGATGATCGAAAGCGTCGTGGGGAAGATCAGCGCCGCGAACGCGCCCATGACGAACCGCACCGCGATCAGCGCGCCGACGGACCCGACCGACGCCCCGGCCGCGCTGGCGACCGCGAAGCCGCCGAGACCGAGCAGCAGGGCCGGGCGCCGCCCGAACCGGTCGCCCAGCGACCCGGCGGTGAGGACGAGCGCGGCGAACGCGAGGTTGTAGCCGTCGACGATCCATTGCAGGTCGCTGGTGCTGGCATGCAACTGCCGCCCGAGGTCGGGCAGCGCGACGTTGACGATCGTCGTGTCGAGGTTGATCGCGAACGCTGCCAGGCACACGGTCGCCAGGATCAGATAGCGCTTGGTCGTTCCGGGTCGAGTCATGGCAGTCCTCCGCGAGGATGTTGACAGTGCCAACTTCGGTGTTGTTGACGAGACTGCCACTCCTTGTGGACACTGTCAACATGGTTTCGCCGCGAACGGCACGTCCGTATCACCACGGCAACCTTCGTGCAGCGCTCGTCGAGGCCGGGTTTGCCCTTGCCCGCTCGGGGGGACCCGAAGCAGTAGTGCTGCGGGCGGTCAGCCGAGACGCAGGCGTTTCGCACAACGCGGCCTACCGCCACTTCGCCGACCACGACCAACTGCTTGCCGCGGTCGGGCAACGGTGCATGCGCGAGCTCGCCGACCTGATGCGCCGGCGGATGGCGCAGGTACGGACCCCCGACCGGGTGCGGCGCGCGTGGGATCGGCTGGACGCGATCGGGCATGCGTACGTCGAGTTCGCGACGACTGAACCGGGCTGGTTCCGCACCGCCTTCGCCATCCACGAGCCGCCCGATGAAGCCCCGCCCCCGCCCAGCCCGGACGAGGGCGATCTCGGCCCGTACGAGTTGTTGGGCGCCTGCCTCGACGAACTCGTCCACGTCGGAGCGCTTCCTGCCGAGCGCCGGCCGGGAGCCGAGTATGCCGCCTGGTCCACCGTGCACGGGTTGTCGATGTTGCTGCTCGAGGGCCCGCTGCGGACAGTCCTGACTGCCGATCCGGGCGAGGCCGAGCGG
>DATFTS010000153.1:0-3399 GCA_035261645.1 Jatrophihabitans sp.
CGGTAGACGTCGTCTCGAGGGGCGTGCACCAGCCGGCTGACGCGCGTTGAGTACGGCACCCGCCGAGCGTCGCAAACGTCCGCCGCAACCGGCAAGTTGGGTGGGCGCTGCCGACAAGTTGTCCGCGCCTCCGCCTCCACCGGCAACTTGTCCGCCCCTCCGGCCGCTACAGCGGCTGGAAGCGCGGACAACTTCGGAAGGGGCGGGCGGGCCCGGCAAGTTGTCCGCCCCTCCGGCCGCTACAGCGACTGGAAGCGCGGACAATTTGCGACGGGGTGGGCACGCAAAACCTAGTAGCGCGGTGTATACGCTGAGTGTATTGTCGCCGCATGACCGTTCCGATCGCCCTGCTCGGACTGCTCGAGCGCGAGCCGAGCCATGGCTACGACCTCAAGCGGGACTACGACGCCTACTTCGGCCGGGGCAAAGCGCTCCCCTTCGGCCAGGTGTACGCGACGCTCGGTCGCCTGGCCCGCGACGGCAAGGTCCTCGCGGGCGACGCCGAGCCCGGAGCAGGCCCCGACCGCAAGCGCTACGTGATCACCGAGCATGGTGTCAGTGAGCTCGAGACGTGGCTTGCCGAGCCGGTCGAACCGGAGCCGCATCTGCAGACGGTGCTGTTCGTCAAGGTCGTGCTCGCGTTGATGTCAGGTCGACCGGCCGAGCAGTATCTCGACTCCCAACGCGCAGCCCACCTACAGCGGATGCGTGAGCTGACCGAGATGAAGCGCAAGGGCAACCTCGTCGACGCCATGCTCGCCGATCACGGCCTGTTCCACCTCGAGGCCGACCTGCGCTGGATCGACCTCGCCGCCGCGCGACTAGACGCACTCGCAACGGAGGTGCGCAAATGACCGCCCCGGTCGTGCTCGCCGAGGGCCGCGACCTGCACCTGTCATTTGGTCATACGCCGGCGCTGCGCGGCGCGAGCCTCGCGGTACGCGCCGGCGAGATCCTCGCGGTCATGGGGCCGAGCGGATCTGGAAAGTCGACGTTGCTGCACTGCCTTGCGGGCATCCTCGTCCCCGACCGCGGCGAGGTGCAGTTCGCCGGCACGCGCGTAGACACGCTCGGCGAGGCCCAGCGCAGCTCGCTTCGACGAGACCGCTTCGGGTTTGTCTTCCAGTTCGGCCAGCTCGTCCCCGAGCTCAGCGCCGCGGAGAATGTGGCGCTGCCGTTGCTGCTGCGCGGCATACGGCGCAGCGACGCGCTCGCCCGCGCGCAGGAGTGGTTCAGCAGGCTCGATCTCGCCGACCTCGGTGCCCGGCGCTCCGGTGAGCTGTCCGGCGGGCAGGCGCAGCGGGTCGCGCTGGCGCGGGCACTCGTCGGCGAGCCGGACCTGCTCTTCGCCGACGAACCGACGGGGTCGCTCGACTCGCTGACCGGCGAACAGGTGATGAACCTGCTCGTCACGGCAGCGCGCGAGAAGGGCACCACGGTCGTCCTCGTGACACATGAACCACGCGTCGCGGCGTACGCCGACCGCGAGGTCATCGTCCGCGACGGCAGGGTCACGTCGCTGCAGCCGGCATCGGCGTCGCAGTGATCCGCCTCGGCCTGCGGCTGACGCTCGCCGGAGGCAAGGACGCAGCCATTCGCTTGCTGCTGATCACGGTCGCTACCGCGGTGGGCGCCGGCATGCTGCTGGTGACGCTCGCCGGCATCAACGCAGTGACGAAGCAGAACGACCGCTACGCATGGCTGGAAACCGGTTCGGTGCCCGGCAACGAAGCGGCGAACAGTAGAAGTGATCCCGCCTGGTGGCTGCTGAATGCGGACGAGTACCGCGGCCACATCATCGGGCGAGTCGACGTCGCCGCGACCGGACCGCACTCCCCCGTGCCACCCGGAATCCCTGGGCTGCCGAAGCCGGGCCAGTTCTACGCATCCCCGGCGCTGACGACGCTGTTGCGCGACGCGCCGCACAGCGAACTCGCCGCCCGCATTCCCGGCACGGAAGTCGGCACGATCGGCGCCGCCGCCCTGCCTGCCCCAGACTCGCTGATCGCTGTCGTGGGCCGCACGCCGGCGCAGGTGGAGAACCTCTCCGGTGCCGCGCATGTGACGACCATCAGCACGGTGCCGCCGAGCAGCTGCAACGGTAGTTGCTACGACCTCGGCATCGACGCGAGCGGCATCGACCTCGTGTTGTCCGTAGTCGCGGCGGCCCTGCTGTTCCCAGTGCTGATCTTCATCGGCACCGCCACTCGGCTGTCGGCCGCGCGCCGCGAGCAGCGCTTCGCCGCGATGCGGCTGGTCGGCGCGACGCCCCGCCAGATTTCAGTGATCGCCACCGTCGAGTCGACGATTGCCGCAGCGGCTGGCGTGGTGCTCGGGTTCGTGCTGTTCTTCGCCACCAGGCCGGCCATCGCCGCGGTGCCGTTCACCGGCGCACGATTCTTCCTCGGTGATCTCACCCTGACGACCACCGAGGTATTGGGCATCGCCCTGGGCGTCCCGGTGGCCGCGGCGCTGGCAGCGCGCTTAGCGCTGCGGCGCGTCACCATTTCGCCTCTGGGCGTCACCCGCCGGGTCACCCCGCAGCCGCCGCGAGCGTGGCGTCTCGTGCCGCTGATCGCCGGTCTGGCCGAGCTCGCCTACTTCGTCTACGCCGGACGTCCGAGCAGCACGCCGGGACAGATCCAGGCCTTTCTGGCCGGAATCCTGATCGTGATGGTCGGGCTGGTGCTCGCCGGTCCGTGGCTCACCTTTACCGGCTCGCGGCTGCTCGCGCGCCGCACCGGCCGCGCCGCTCTGCTGATTGCGGGACGCCGGCTGGCCGACAACCCGAAAGCCGGCTTCCGCGCGGTCAGCGGGCTCGCGCTCGCGCTGTTCGTCACCAGCGTGGCCATCGGGATCATGACCACCATGAGCGCATACGACGGTGGCGGCAAGGTGGACGCCGCCGGTCGGACCGTGCTGCTGGACGACTTCACCTCGTTCGGGCCGCACCTGAAGGTGCCCGCCGTCCCGCCAACGCTCGCCACCGAACTGCAGTCGGTGCCGGGGGTGCACGGCGTCGCCGTCATCCGTGCCAACTCATCCCCCGCTCCGGGCGCGATCGCCCCCGGGGTCATGTCGTGCGCCGATCTTGCACGCGTCCCGGCGATCGGCCACTGCCGCCCCGGCGCGCAGGTCGCGATGGTCGATCCGTACTTCGGCGGTCGCAAAGGCGAGGTCGACCGGACGGCCTGGCCCACCGCGGACGTCGCCGTTGCGCAGCTACCCAGCCTGCCGCTGAAGACGATCATCGTCGACGCCGCCGGGTCGAGCGCAGCGGTCGAACGCTCGCGCACGGTGCTCGAGCAGGCCATCCCCGGCTTCGTACCACTGACGATCGCGGAGCAGCAGGCGCTCGACAACGGCACCCGGCTGCTGCACCAGTACCAGCAGCTCGCC
>DATFTS010000154.1:0-6307 GCA_035261645.1 Jatrophihabitans sp.
GCGCAGATCCGCTACCGATCGACAGTGACGCACATCGAGGTGCGCGACGGCCGCGCACGCGCGGTGCACACTGCCGAAGGCGAGCGCATCCCGGCTGACGTCGTTGTTGTCAACGCCGACCTGCCGATCGCGTGCGCCGAGCTGCTCGGCCCGCAGCTGACGCCACGGCGGGCGCGACGTCTGCGCTACTCACCCTCGGCGGTAGTGCTGCACGTCGGGTCGGCACGTGCCATCGAAGGCCTCGCGCACCACACGATCGACTTCGGCTCGGCGTGGGACGAGACGTTCGACCAGATCATCAGCCGCGGCGAGGTGATGAGCGACCCCTCATTCCTTCTGACGTCACCCTCGATGACCGATCCGTCACTTGCCCCGCCCGGGCGACACACCTACTACGCCCTGTTCCCTGCACCGAACACCACGGGCCGGGTCGATTGGGTCGCAACACGCGACGCCTACCGCGATCGGGTGGTCGAGACCTTGGCGAAGCGCGGCTACGGCGACGTCGTGGCCGGCGCGGAGGTCGAGCACCTGGTCACCCCGGCCGACTGGCGCGCGCAGGGTCTGGCTGCCGGCGCGCCGTTCGCCGCCGCACACACGTTCCGGCAGACCGGACCCTTCCGGACCTCCACGCTGCACCCGCGCGTGGAGAACCTGGTCTTCTGCGGGTCGAATGCCCAGCCCGGGGTCGGCGTCCCGATGGTGCTCGTATCCGGACGACTGGCAGCCGAACGCATCGTCGGACGTCTGCGAGCATGACTGGATGACCCTCGGCCGCCGTGAACTCGACGCGGCCGGGATCTCGGGCGCGGCGCTACGTGCCAGCTACCTGCGCTGCCGGGCGATCAACGCCCGGCACGGCCGGACGTTCTTCCTCGCCACGCTGCTCTTGCCACCCACTAAGCGGCCCTACGTCCATGCGCTCTACGGCTTCGCCCGGCACGTGGACGACATCGTCGACGACATGTCGCCGCGGTTGCGCACCGGAGAGCGCGCGCGGCGGCTGAACGACTGGGGCGCCACGTTTCTCGCCGACCTCGATTGGCGTGCGACGAGCGATCCGGTGAGCCGGGCAGCGATCGACACCGCAGGTCGGTGGAACATCCCGACGTCCTACTTCGCCGACTTCCTCGAGTCGATGCGGATGGACCTCACCGTGAGCTCCTACCCGACCTATGACGACCTGACGCGCTACATGTGGGGATCGGCAGCCGTCGTCGGGCTGCAGATGTTGCCGATCCTCGGGCGCGCGGACGACACCGTCCGCTGGGATGTGCTGGAGTCCCACGCGATCGAGCTCGGCACCGCGTTCCAGCTGACCAACTTCATCCGCGACGTCGCCGAGGACCTGCGGCGCGGCCGGGTGTACCTCCCGGAGGAGTCACTCGCCCGGTTCGGCGTCGACCGTGATCGGCTTGCCCGGGGCCGGGTCGACGAGCCGATCCGCAACCTGCTCGCCTGGGAGATCGAGCGGGCCCGCCGCCTCTACGCACAGGCGGCGCCGGGCATCGAACTGGTGCACGCCACCTCGCGCGACTGTCTGCGCACTGCCATGTCGCTCTACGCCGGGATCCTGGATGAGATCGAGCGCGCCGACTACGACGTCTTCAGTCGCCGGATCAGCGTCGGCCTCGGGCGTCGGGCAGCGGCGGGTTTGCACGGTGCGCGCGGCGCCTGGCTTGCGCGCCGCGCCGACCCAGCCACACCCACAAGCTGAGCGTTGCAGTCGCGAGCGCGAACCCGAACCACAGGTCCTCCACCGGCGCGTACGCGATGCGCCAGCCGATGATCGCTGACGGCCGGTAGCGCACGATGCGCAAGCCGGTGAGCAGGCCGTTCACCATCAACTGGAACAACAACACGATTGCGTACGCCGTCCAGAACGCTTTGCGGCGCACCAGCCAGGTGCGCAACACGACGGTGTCGAGTACGAGCGCGCCGACGACACCGATAGCTGCCGCGATCGTGTACGTCACTCGTCACCGATGATCCAGCCCGGGCGCCGCGCCCGGACCGCCTCAAGCGTCAGCACCGCACACGTCGGGATGACGAGGAAGAACAGCAACTCTTCGAGCGGCAACTTCCCCGGCAGCGTCACCCCGACGAGGTAGCGGCCGTCGTAGTGCCACCACCCGGCGCGGATCGCGCCCACGTCCCACGACCCGAACACGAGCGCCACCGGCAACACCACGGCAATCAGCCGCGGCCAGCGAGCGTAGACGCGAGTGTGCAGAAGAAGTTCGAGCGGCGCGGTGCCTACGAGGCAGGCCGCGAGGATCAGCAGATACGTCAGGTGCACTCAGTAGCCCGCGACCTGGGCACGACGCTTGACCTCCGAGCCGCGATTGGCGCGCAGCGCCTCGATCGGCGACCCGGGCAGGGATGCGTCCTCGCGGAAGAGCCAATCCACGATCTCGCGATCCTCGAACTGCGCGTCGCGCAGCACGGTGATCACGGAGAACAGCGACTTGACCACCGCCCCTTCCTGCAGCATCAGCGCGGGGACGCAGCGGACACCGGCTGTGTCACGCACCGCCACGAGGTGCCCGTCGCGGACCAGCTGGTGGACACGCGTGATCGGCAGGCCGAGCTCTTCGGCAACCGCGGGCAGTGGAAGCAGTTCCATGGGCTTAACCTGCCACTCCGATCAAGGCCGCACCCAGATGCAGTAGGTCCCCGCCTCGATGTGCACCCGTCCGCCGAGCTTGCGGTTGATCATGTCGCGCAGCGCGGCCGCCACCGCGGCGCGACGCTGCGGCGCGAGCATCAGGTGGTCACTGTGCGTCTGCACCATGCCCACCCACTCGTCCGCGTCGTACGACTGCTCGTACGGATAGTCCTTGACCTCGACGGAACGGAAGACGCCACTTTCTTCCAGCTGTCGGACGAAGGGCCGGTCCTCGTGCCGGGCGTGGTCGGCGGCGGCGGTCTCGATGAGCTCCGGCGCGAGCTCCTGGTACAGCTGGCGGAACTCGTTGCGCACCTGCTCGGGCAGGTCCTTCTGGTGATTCCAGAACAGCGCTGCGGTGCCGCCCGGGCGGAGCAGCCGGGCCAGCTTCGCTGCGCCCGCTTCCGGCTCGATCCAGTGCCACGCCTGCGCGCTGATGATCAGATCGAAGCGGCGACCGGCGTCGTCCCACTGCTCGAACTTGCCGATCTCGACCTCAACCCCGTGCCCGCGGGCAACCGCCGCCATCGCCGGGTCGACCTCGACGCCCAGTACGTGCAGCCCGCGCGCGACCAGCGATCGCGCAGCCTTACCGGTGCCGCAACCGATGTCGAGCACCGAGGCCGGATGCAGCGCGAGGAGGTCGTCGATGAGCTGCGACGGGTACCCGGGGCGGTAGCGGTCGTAGTCGAGGGCGACCGCCCCGAAGGATTCGGCGCGCTCGCGCTGTTGATAGCTCGCGCGTTGTTCGGCCACAAAATCATCTTGGCAGAGCCGCTGTGCGGGCTGCGCCTCAGTCGGGGACGGCGCCGCCGACTCGCCAGATCTCGTCCGGTGGCTCCGGCGAGCGCATGGGCTTGGCGTCGCTGAGCGGCACGGCGTTGCGGCCGAAGCCGGCGAGCACCGAACGCGGAAAGGGTGCGCCGGCCGCTGCCCGGCGGATCTCCTCGCGCGGCAGCCGTCCGCGTGCAGCGGCGACGACGACGTTGCCGAACCGGCGGCCCTTCAGGACTGCGGCGTCGGCCATGACGAGCGTCTCCGGCAAGGACGCCCGCACGGCGGCAACCAGGCGGCGGCTGTAGGTCAGGGGCGGTCCGTCTGCGGTGTTGGCCAGGAACACGCCGTCGGGGCGCAGCACCCTGGCGACATCCGCGACGAACTCCTGCGTCGTCAGCTCGGGCGGCACCCGACCGCCATGAAAGGCGTCGAGCACGACCACGTCGGCACTGCCGTCACGCAGTGCGGCCACGCCCCGACGGCCGTCGACCGGCCGGATGCGGATCTTGCTGCGCGGCGGCAGCGGCAGCCATGCGCGCACCAGCTCAGTCAGCGCGGTGTCCGGCTCGAGAACGATCTGCGGTGATCCTGGACGGGTTGCAGCAATGTAGCGCGCGAAGGTGCAGCCGCCGCCACCGACATGCGTCACCGCAAGCGGACCGGCCGGCAGCGCGTCCACCACATCGGCGAACGCCTGAATGTATTCGAAGTCCAGATAGGTCGGATCCTCAACATCGACATACGACTGTCGGATGCGGTCGACGGTCAGCAGCCAGCCGCCGGGGCGTTCGACGTCGGCGAGCAGTTCGACGCGCACCGAGCCGGTGGCCTCGTCAGACGTCACAGCCCCCAAGGTACGGGGAATGCGCACCGCCACACCGCTGCGCCGCACGGTGCGCCAACCGCCGAACAGCGACACCGACCGTAGAATCGCCTCCGTGCAGACGGCGGCGACCGATAGTTTGGTCGGCCGCTCGCTCGAGGGCCGGTATCGGATTCTGGAACGTATCGCGCGTGGCGGTATGTCCACCGTGTACGCAGCCGTCGACGAGCGGCTCGACCGGCTCGTCGCTGTCAAGGTGATGTCGTCGACCCTGTCTGCCGATCCCGCGTTCAGCGACCGGTTCGCCCGTGAGGCGCGGGCGGCGGCTCGCTTGACGCACCTGAACGTCGTGTCGGTGTACGACCAGGGGCAGGAGTCCGGGCCTGACGGGCTGCACGTGTTCCTGGTGATGGAACTCGTCGAGGGACGGACCCTGCGCGAACTGCTTCGAGAACGCGGGCGCCTCGCGCCGCCCCAGGCGATCTCGATTATGGAGCCGGTGCTGAGCGCGCTCGCCGCGGCCCACCGTGCCGGCCTCGTCCACCGCGACGTCAAGCCGGAGAACATCCTGCTGTCCGACGACGGCGTGGTGAAGGTGGCCGACTTCGGCCTGGCCCGCGCCGTGGAGGCGGACGCCAGCGCGACCCGCACCGGTCTGATGATGGGCACGGTTGCCTACTGCGCGCCCGAGCAGATCAGTGCCGGACGCGCCGACCCACGCTCGGACGTCTACGCGGCAGGGGTCGTGCTGTTCGAGTTGCTCACCGGCGCGCCGCCGTACAAGGGCGACTCGGCGATGAACGTGGCTTACCAGCACGTCCACAGCCGGGTGCCGGCGCCGTCCTCGCGCGTCAAGGACGTGCCCACCGAGATCGACGAAGTCGTGATCGCGGCGACTGACAGCGACCCCACCGGACGGCCCTCCGACGCGGGCGCCTTCCTTGCTGAGATCGCCGACATCCGGACGGCGCTGCGGCTACCCGTGGTGCCGGTGCCGCCTCGTGCGCGGCCGCGCAACCGCGCGCAGCGGCAGGACGCCCAGTACCAGACGCCCCAGTCGGCAACCACCGACATGATCCGCGGCCGAATCGGCGCCAACGACACGACGGTCGTGCCGCGGCGCATGGACGTCAACAAACCACAGCAGTTACCCGTGCGCTCGCGCGAGGACAACGGGCCACCTCCGCCAGTGGTGATCCCGCCGCCCAAGATCAAGAAGCAGGTGTCGCAGAAGACGCGGCGCCGCCGCCGGGCGATCACGGTGGTCGTTGCCGTCGTGCTGCTCGGCCTACTGGCCGGTTACTCGGGCTGGTGGTACGCATCGGGCCGCTACTCGCGCGTGCCCGAGCTCACCGGCACACCGAGGGCGACAGCGATCAGTCGCTTGCAGGCCGCCGGTTACAAGGTTGCGGTGCAGCCGGGGCCGGAGTTCGACGCGAAGATCAAGAAGGGTCTGGTGCTACGGACCAAGCCGGCCGCGAGCACCCGACTCGCCCGGGGCAAGACCGTCACCGTCGTCATGTCGGCCGGGCCGCACTATTACACGATTCCACGGGTCGCGAAGGAATCGCCGGGCGACGCACGCAGGGCACTGGAGGCCACCGGACCGCTGACAGTCGCGTCCGACTTCAAGCCGGAGGCGAGTGACACCGTCCCAGCCGGCCTGGTGAAGCGCACCGATCCGCCGGCCGGCGCCAAGGTGACGAGCGACCAGACGATCACCATCTACGTCTCGAGCGGGCCGCCCATCGTCGACATCCCGTCGATCCCGCAGGGCACGCCGTTCAGCCAAGCCGCCCACACGTTGCGCGACTCCACCGGTCAGTTCAAGGTCGACCGCGTCGACGAGTACAGCGATTCGGTGGGCAACGGCGAGGTGATCTCGCTCAGCCCGTCGGACACGGCGCGCAAGGGCAGCACGATCACCGTCAACGTGTCCAAAGGACCGGAGATGGTGAAGGTGCCGGACATCCCGGTCGGCACCCCCATAGGCGACGCCACCAAGGCGATCACCGACGCCGGTCTGGTGCCGAACGTCG
>DATFTS010000155.1:0-4293 GCA_035261645.1 Jatrophihabitans sp.
ATCGACGATCTGACCGCCTGGGCGCATCGCGTCGAGCGTGATGGCGGCACTGTGCCGAACTACCTGTGCGAACTGAAGGTGGATGGGCTCGCCGTCAGCCTGGTGTACGAGAACGGCAGGCTGGTGCGGGGCGCGACGCGAGGTGACGGGCGCACGGGCGAGGATGTCACGCCCAACGTGCGGACCCTCGACAACGTCCCGGACCGCCTGGTGGGCGACGACGTCCCGTCGGTGCTCGAGGTCCGCGGCGAGGTGTTCTTCCCGGTCGAACGGTTCGAGGCCCTCAACGCGCTGCTCGTCGAGGCAGGCAAGCCGCCGTACGCGAACCCGCGCAACACCGCGGCCGGCTCGCTGCGACAGAAGGATCCGCGCGTGACGGCTTCGCGCGGGCTGCAGATGGTGGTGCACGGCGTGGGGCGCGTAGAGGGTGGCCCGACGGTCACCGCGCAGTCGCACTGGTACGAGCAGCTGCGGCGCTGGGGACTGCCGACCTCCGCGCGCGCGCAGGTCGTACCGAACCTGACCAAGGTGCAGGAGTTCATCGACCACTTCGGCGAACATCGCCACGACGTCGAACACGAGATCGACGGCGTGGTCGTCAAGGTCGACGACCTCGCGTTGCAGCGCAGGCTGGGCGCCACCAGTCGCGCGCCGCGCTGGGCGGTTGCCTTCAAGTACCCGCCCGAAGAGGTGAACACCAAGCTGCTCGACATCCAGGTGAACGTCGGGCGCACTGGCCGGGTAACGCCGTTCGGGGTCATGGAGCCGGTCAAGGTCGCCGGCTCGACGGTCGACCGCGCCACGCTGCACAACCAGTGGGAGGTCGAGCGCAAGGGCGTCCTGATCGGTGACACCGTCGTCCTGCGCAAGGCCGGCGACGTCATCCCCGAGATCGTCGGTCCGGTCGTTGCGCTGCGCGACGGTTCCGAGCATCCCTTCGTCATGCCGACCCACTGCCCGGCATGCGGTACCGCACTGGCGCCTGAGAAGGAGGGCGACAAGGACATCCGCTGCCCGAACTCCCGCGGCTGCCCGGCGCAGTTGCGGGAACGGCTGTTCAGCCTCGCGTCTCGATCAGCACTCGACATCGAGGCCCTGGGCTACGAAGGAGTGGTCGGGCTGCTCGAGGCCGGCGTGATCTCGGACGAGGGCGACCTATTCGCCCTCGCCCCCGACCCGGACGGTAACGACGAGCGCGCCCGCACGCTGCTCGCCCAGGTGGTGCTGTACACGCGTGCGGCCAAGAAGTCCGACCCGCCGGAAGCGATCCGCGACGGACGGGTGCTCTCGGCCAACGGCGAGAAGCTCCTGGCCAACCTCGCGCAGGCCCGCGCCCGGCCGCTGTGGCGCATCCTGGTCGCGCTCTCGATACGCCACGTCGGCCCCACCGCTGCCCGCGCCCTCGCCGCCCGGTTCGGCAGCCTGGAGGCGATCCGCAGGGCATCGGTGGAAGAACTGGCGGATGCCGAAGGGGTTGGGCAGGTCATCGCCGAGGCGGTCGTCGAGTGGTTCTCGGTCGACTGGCACCAGGCGATCGTCGACAAGTGGATCGCGGCCGGAGTGCGCACCGCAGACGACCTTGACGACACGCCGAAGACGCTGGCCGGCCTGACCGTGGTGGTCACCGGGTCGCTGGCGGGTTTCTCCCGCGACGACGCAAAGGAGGCGATCGTCTCGCGCGGCGGCAAGGCCGCCTCGTCGGTGTCGAAGAAGACCGACTTCGTCGTGATCGGAGACAACGCCGGCACGAAGGCGGAGAAGGCAGAACAGCTCGGCGTCCCGATCTTGGACGAGGATGGATTCCGGAAATTGCTCGAACACGGCCCGCAAGCCTCGCCGGCGGACATTCAGTAGGCGCAGGAACGTGTTCTCGCCCACAGATACGGTCACTATCTGGTTACAGCATGGGTAGTTCCCAGCTTGCTATGGAAAGAAGGTAGGGGTGGGGTCCTACATAGGTGACGCGAGGCGGTCTGTCCGCCACCCGTCACGTCGGATCTTCGCCTTCTGGGTTCTACTCGCGGCATACATTGCGCTGGCCCTTGCAGTGATTTTCGATGCCCCCATCCTGGGCATCGACCAGTTCTTCGCGAACCTCCATCTCGGCGCGCGCTACCCCGGCTACCACCCGTTCCTCAACGCCTATGTGATGTTCGGGCAGCGCGGGCCATCCACCTTGGCCTTCCTCCCGGTCCTTCTGTGGGCGGCTTGGCGGCGTCGATCAACCCAGCCACTCGTGCTCCTCGGTACCGCGCTGCTCTTGCTGAACGTGAGCGTGGGTGTGGTCAAGTACGCGATCGGGCGCGTCGGGCCCTTCCGCGCGCCAGCCGCCGATGTGCACAAGATCTTCGACGGTGGAAACATCTTCCCGTCCGGACACGCCGCGAACGCGGTCGTGCTGTACGGCGTCGTCGCGTGGGTGATCGCGTCGTTCGGTCCACGCTGGCGCAAGGCCGCGATCATCGCCGCGACCTTCCTCTCGGTGACGGTCGGGCTCACGACCATCTACCTGCGCACTCACTGGTTCACCGACATCATCGGCGGCTGGCTGGCAGGTGGGTTGGTGTTGCTGGGGTTGCCGACCGTCATGCCCTACGCCCAGCGCTGGACCGACAGCGCGATCGACTGGGCCAAGCACCGCTGGCCGCGGCTGCGCTGGCCACGTCGCGTTGTCACCCAGCCACCGCGGATGGCGCCGATTCACGGCAAGGTCGCGCCGGTCAGCGCCTCGACCCGTCCCCACAGCCGTGCTGATGCCAGGGTTTCCTTCGAGGCGATGGACGAGCGCACCCGCGTCGGGTAGTTCCCTCAGCCCGCTGTGAGTCCAGAACGATGCGCGGGCATTCAGCCCGCCGTGACGGTGGCGGCAATCGCGGCGAGATGCTGCAAACGAACCAGCTCCGAAGGCAGCCAGCGCAGCGCGGGCCGTCCGATCAGCAGCGCCATGTCGCCCAGCGGACACACTGCGAGCTCGGTGCCCAGCCGGCTCCAATCGCTGGGTGCCCATTCGTCGTCGGTTGGCAGCGGGCGGGTCGGCGACGGCGGCCACCACGGAGCTCGGACTGAGGGCAGCTCGGGGGCGGCGCCGCCGCGGGCGAGCACCCTGGACTGGCCGGCCACCGGCTCGGCGAGCACCAGGGCCCAGCCGGCGCGGAACACCCGCGCGACCCCGTCCGCGAGCACGGGCAGCGACGAGGCGGGGTCGGTGCCGAGCGCGTCGAGCAACTCCAGTTCGCGGTGTGGATCGATCTGTCCGGCGTAGGGCCGGATCGACTCGACCACCACCCCGGGCACCGTTGCCGCTGCCGACACCAGCGAGTCGGCCAGCCGGTCCGGCGCCAGCTCGACCACGAAATCGTCCACCGCGCAGCCGGGCGCGCGTTCGATCACGTCCACGCTCAGGATGTCGGCGCCCGCCGCACCGAGCGCCGTCGCCACCGCACCCAGCGCACCGGGACGGTCGGGCAGCACGAGGCGAAGCAGGAACGACACGCGCAACAGCCTGCCGCACCGGTGTGTCCGCGCGGTTACCGGGTCGTGATGCCGCGAAGCAAACCGGCTGCGGGCACAGATGGCGCATCCGTAGACTCCAGGAGCGTGTCCGACGTACCTCCGACCAATGGCGCGCACATCACGGTCGACGCCACTCACACATCGCCGAGCGCGCCCGCGGGGCGCATCAGCCGTACCGAGGTCGCGCACCTTGCCCGGCTGGCTCGGCTGGCGGTCACCGATGAGGAGCTCGACCTCTTCGCGGGCCAGCTCGACGTGATCCTCGGCGCCGTTGCGCGGGTCGGTGAGGTGGCCGCCGCAGAGATCCCGCCGACATCGCACGCAGTCCCGATGACGAATGTCTTCCGCCCGGACGAGGTGCAGCCGCCACTGCCGCGCGACGCCGTGCTCGCCGGCGCCCCGGCCGTCGAGGACCACAAGTTCCGAGTCCCGCGCATCCTGGCCGAGGAAGCATGAGCGAGCGACGCTTGCGAGCGAGCCATAGGCATTGCGTCTCCGCATGCCCGAACGGAGTGAGGGCATGAGCGAGCTGACAAGGCTCAGTGCCGGCGAGATCGCGCGGTTGATCGCGGCCGGCGAGGTGGCCGCCGTCGAGGTCGCCCAAGCCCACCTCGACCGGATCACATCCGTGGATCCAGCGCTGCACGCCTTCCTGCACGTTGACGTCGACGGCGCCCTCGCGGCTGCCCGAGCCGTCGACACCGCCCGTGCATCCGGGGCGGTGCTCGGCCCGCTCGCCGGTGTGCCACTCGCCATGAAAGATGTCGTCGTCACCAAGGG
>DATFTS010000156.1:0-6461 GCA_035261645.1 Jatrophihabitans sp.
CGACCAATGCACCTCGACGTGATCAGCCCACGGCTGCACCGCGTAATGCGCGCGCAGCCCCCACCGCGGCGCAGAGTGACACAACCGCTGTAGCCCCATGGCCCGACGTACGTGCGAGTGCAGCCCGTCCGCGCCGACCAAGTAGCGCGCGCGCTGTCCTGCGACGCACACCGCGTCGTCGTTCTGCGCAACGCTCGTGACGCGCTCATCGACAAACTCGACGCCCGCCTGCTCGGCCACCGCATGCAGCCGCGAGTGCAACTCGGTGCGCCGCACACCCAGGCCCGGCCCGTCCCGAAACCTCGCGCTCACCACACGCTCGCCGGCGCAGTACCGGATGCCGGCAAACGGCTGCCCGGACGGCGTCACGTCCAACTGGCGCAGTGCACGCACCGCGCCCGGCATCAATCCCTCGCCGCACGCCTTGTCAATGGGGGCGGCGCGCGGTTCCAGGACGACGACCCCGAGCCCGGCCCGGCGGGCATGCAGCGCCGTCACCAGCCCGGCCGGTCCGCCCCCCGCGACCAGCAGGTCGATCACGAGGTGACCAGCGTGCGCAGGGCCGCGTCCTCGGCTGCGATGCGCACCCGCAGCAGTGCCGCGTTCAACACCGTGAAGGTCAGCGCCGTGATCCACGCCGTATGGACGAGCGGCAGCGCCACCCCTTCGACCACCACCGCCAGGTAGTTCGGGTGCGGCAGCAACCGGTACGGCCCGCCGGTGACCCGCGCAAGCCCCGGCACCACGAGAATCCGGGTGTTCCACTGCGGGCCCAGGGTGGCGATGCACCACCAACGCAGCGCCTGTGCGCCGAGCACCAGCGCGAGCATCGGCCAGCCGAGCGCGGGAAGGAACGGACGGTGGCCCAGCCACACCTCGAGCAACGCGCCGGCGAGCAGTCCGGTGTGCAGCGTGACCATCGCCGGGTAATGCGCTGCCCCGGCCTCGATCGCGCCTCGTGATCGGCTCCATCGCTCGTTGCGGCGCGCGACGATCAGCTCAGCCAGCCTTTCGATCGCGACGAGCGCGACGAGCAGGGTGAACCACGCCATCGGTCAGGTCCAGCGCAGCAGTACGAGTTCCGAACAGAACCCCGGACCCATTGCCATCAACAGACCAGGTGTGCCGGCCGGCGGCTGCTTGTGCAACGTGTCGCTGAGTACGTGCAACACCGACGCCGAGGAAAGGTTGCCCACCCCGGCGAGCGATCGCCAAGTGAGTTCCAAGGCATCGGGCGGGAGCTGCAACGCCTCCTCGATGGCCTCGATGATCTTCGGCCCGCCGGGATGCGACACCCAGGTCGAGACGTCCTGGGCCGTCAGGCCATGCGTGGCGAGAAACGCACGGACGTCCGCACCGAGGTACTTGCGGACGAGATCCGGCACGTCCGCGTTCAGGACGATCTTCAAACCGCTGGCAGTCACGTCCCACCCCATCGTCCGCTGCGAATCCGGGTAGAGATGGCTGCGGGAGTCGATGATCTGCGGCCCGCTGACCCGCGCGACGTCCGCCACGCGATCCCCGCCCACGGCAACCACCGCCGCGGCGCCGTCACCGAACAGTCCGGTGGCGACGAGGTTGGCGGTCGAGTCGTCGTGGCGTTGCATGGTCAGCGAGCACAACTCCACTGACAGCAACACCGCGACCTCGTTGGGCGCGCCCCGAAGGTAGTCATGCAGCCGAGCAACGCCGGCCGCACCTGCCACGCAGCCAAGGCCGAACATGGGCACGCGCTTGACGTCCGGCCGTAGCCCGACGATGCCGGCAATCCGCGCCTCGATAGACGGTGCCGCGACGCCGGTGACGGTCGTGAAGAACACGACATCGACGTCGGCCGCTCGCAGCCCCGCGTCCTCCAACGCCGCCGCCAGAGCATCAGCGCCGAGTGCGACTGCGTGTCTGATGTACTCGTCGTTCGCCTGCCCGAAACCCGCCAGTTCGGGATAGCGGTCGAGCGGAAGGACGAGATGGCGGGTCCGCACCTGCGCGCTCTCGTGCAGGCGGCGCAACAGCGCCACCCGCGCCGGATCGGCCAGCAGTGAGCCGAACATCTCGGTGATCTCAGGCTGCGGATAGCGGTGCGGGGGCAGAACGCCGTGGACGGCGGCGATCGTGGTCATGTCATCGATGGTGCTACCCGCGCAGCGCTTGGGGTATGCAGGAGGGCATGGGCGACGCCGTACCGGCCGCACCCGGCTGGTCCGGCGCAGCGGGCGCGCTGCTTCGCTCTGCGCACCCGGTGCCCGCCGCCGCCGTCACGATCTTTACCACTGCGCTCGCCGCGGCCGCAGGCAACTCGGCCATCACCTGTGCCGCGGTAGCGATCGCGGTGGGCGCCGGCCAGCTGTCGATCGGGTGGTCCAACGACCGCATCGACGCGGCCCGGGATCTGCATGTCGGACGGCGCGACAAGCCACTGGCCACGGGCGAACTGCCGGTGCGCGTCGCCGAGACCGCGATCGCCGCGGCAGTGCTCGTCACGGTGGCTGTCTCGTTCCTTCTCGGCTGGCGCGCCGCACTGGTGCACCTGCTCGCCGTCGGCTGCGGGTGGCTGTACAACGTGGGCTTGAAGACGACCTGGCTGTCCTGGCTGCCTTACGGAGTCGCCTTCGGTGCGCTGCCGGCCATCGCAACATTCGCGCTGCCGGCGCATCCGGCGCCCGCGTGGTGGGCTGTCGTCGCCGGCGCGCTACTCGGCGTGACCGCGCACCTGACCAACGTGCTGCCAGACCTCGCCGACGACGCCCGAACGGGGATTGCCGGATTTCCGCACCGCATCGGCGCGCGGGCGTCGCTGGTGCTCGCGGCTGCGGCCTCTGTCGCAGCCTCCGCCGTCCTCGTCCTGGGGCCGGCCGGCTCGCCGTCGCTGGTGCGCACGGCCGGGCTTGCGCTCGCCGCCCTCTGCGCCGTGGCCGGCGCGGTCGCGGCCTGGCGTCAGCCGGAGACCCGGTGGGCGTTCCTCGGCACCGTGGCGGTGGCCGCGCTCGACGTCATCCTGCTCGTGCTCGGTCCCGGTTTCGCGACGTGACCCGAGCGGGGAAGGCTCTGTGTATGAGGGAGCGCGCCGGTGTCCGGTGAAGCCGTCGTCATCGGTGCGGGGCACAACGGGCTGGTCGCTGCCACGATGCTTGCCGACGCCGGTTGGGACGTCACCGTGCTCGAGCAGCAGGATCGCCTCGGCGGCGCCGTCTACTCCGACCGATCGTTACATCCCGACTACGTCACCGACTGGTACAGCGCGTTCTATCCGCTGGCTGCCGCGTCTCCGGTGATCAACGCGCTCGACCTCGGCGAGCACGGGCTGCGCTGGTCACACGCACCCGCTGTCCTCGCGCACGTGCTGCCCGACGACAGCTGCGCTCTGCTCTCCAGAGATCTCGACACCACAGCTGCCGCGCTGGAGGAGTTCGCGCCGGGCGACGGCGACGCGTGGCGCAAGCTCGTCGGCGAGTTCAACCGGATCCGCGAACCCGTGCTGCGGGCGCTGCTCACGCCGTTTCCGCCGGTGCGGCCCGCTGCCGCGTTGGCGCGCGTGCTCGGTACCGCCGATCTGCTCCGCTTCGTGCGTATGGCAGTACAACCCGTTCGTCGCGCCGGAGACGAACTGTTCGACGGCGAAGGCGCCCGGCTGCTGCTTGCCGGCAACGCACTACACACCGACCTGCCGCCTGAGTCCGCAGGCAGCGCGATCTACGGCTGGCTGCTCGCGATGCTCGGACAGGTGGTGGGGTTTCCGGTTCCGTCCGGCGGCAGCGGTGCCCTGATCGACGCGCTCCGGGGCCGGCTCGAGGCGGCCGGCGGTTCGGTGCGCACCGGCGCGTGGGTACGCCGTATCGAGGTGCACGGCGGCGCCGTCCACGGCGTCGTGTTGGACGGGGGCGAGCGCATCGCCACCCGGACGGTGTTGGCCGACGTCGCGGCCACGCATCTGTTCCAGGAGCTCGTCGAACCGGGGGCGCTGCCGCCCCGGCTGCTTGACGACATCAGCCGCTTCGAATGGGACAGCCCGACGATGAAGGTCGACTGGGCGCTGGCTGAGCCCATTCCGTGGACGGCCAAGGCCGCGCGCGGTGCCGGCACCGTCCACCTGGGCGTGGACATGAACGGGCTGACGCGCTATGCAGCGGCGCTGGCTACCCGCGACCTGCCCGACCGGCCCTTCCTGGTGCTCGGCCAGATGACGACCGCCGACGCGAGCCGCTCGCCGGCCGGAACCGAATCGGCGTGGGCGTACACGCATATGCCCGGCGGCCCCGAGCGCAGCCCCGAAGAGATCGAGGCGTACGCGCAGCTCATCGAGCAGGTGGTCGAGAAGCACGCACCCGGGTTCGGCGCGCTGATCCGGGCACGGCGGATCCAGTCGCCGGCCGATCTTGAAGCCTCCGAGGCCAACCTCGTGCGCGGTGCGGTGAACGGCGGCACCGCGAACCTGCATCAGCAGCTCGTGTTCCGTCCCGTGCCCGGCCTCGGCCGCCCGGAGACGCCGATCGACGGCCTGTACCTGGCAAGCGCTTCGGCGCACCCCGGCGGGGGAGTGCACGGCGGCCCCGGAGCGAACGCCGCGCGGGCCGCGCTGCGCCGCAGTGGGCTCACCGGCAGCGCACATCGGCGCGCCATCGACTGGGCGCTGCGCCGCATCTACCGCTAGCTCACACTCGCAGCGAGAGCTCCCGGCGGTGCTCGGCGAGCGCCGCCAGCCGCGCCAGCGATTCCCGGTTGCGCGCGGCAAGCACCCAGCGCTGCAGCGGGTTGTCGAGCATGCGCGCGGTGCCGTGCGTCGGGGCTTCACCCATGATCACCCGCGAACCGGTGCCGTCTGGCTCGATCGTGATGTCCACGCGCGCTTCGCCGACGGGGTATGCGCGGGCCTGCAGGACGAGCCGCCGTGGCGGTTCGCAGCGCACGACGGCGGTCGAGTCCGCGATCGAGATCGGCCACGGCCCGACCTGGTGGTGAACGCGGGCTCCTGGCTGCGGCCAGTTCTCGTCGACATCGCGAATGTGGGTGGCGCCGACCACCCACACCGGCAGCAGCCAACCGTCACTGAGCGCGGCGAACACCCGCTCCGGAGGCGCGTCGACGTACTTGTCGACCGTCGTCAAGGGGCGGTCGTTCCCGCGACCGAGCAGCGGTTCCTTCGTCATTTTCGGACCTGCCCCTTCCACGTCATCGGTGCCATACCCATGGGCGTGGCGCGCGCAACCAGGCGCTTGATCAGCTCGGGTTCCGGGTAGCGGTAGGGCATGGACGTCGTTCGCTCGCTCGACGAACTCGCCCAGCTCGTCGACTCGTGGCAGGACGGCCGCCGGCTCTACGTCCGCTGGACCGACGACGTGCTGCGCGACATCCGCACGGAGGTCAGCCGGGACGAGCTGACCGGCATCGAGCTGCCCGGCCTCTCGGCGAACTCGCTGCACGTCGAGACATGGTGGGACGGACGCCCCCTCGCGACCTGGCTGGCTCGGCGGCTCTACGACTACCGACATCTGCACGAAGACCGCGGCCCGGACACTCGGCCGTGGGTGCTCGCTGGGGTGGAGACCGGCCGCGGCCCGGACAACGAGCCGCTGATCGCCAACTGCCGCGTGGTGGCCGAAGTCGAGCTGTGCGTAATCGACGCGGCTACCGAGGCCGTTGACCAACTCGGTCACGACTGGGGCACGATGCGCCGTTCGTGAGTGCGCCGGTCACTCCGTCGCTTGCTGCAGCCGCACGTAAGCATGTTGCAGGAAGTCCGCACCGGCGACTGCGGTGAACGTCGACATCACGAGCCGCACCGGACCAGGGGCGAACACCAACCCGAAAGCGAAGCCGGTGGCCACCCATTGCGCCAGGCACATCGGGCAGGTGAGCAGCTCGCCCACCGAATGCTGTAGCCCGTGGCCGCGCACGTCCTCCTTCAGCTCGCTCGGCGCGCTGAGTCCCTCGTACGTGGTGAACGGCGCGCGGATCGGGCTGGTCACCGGGTCCTTCGCGATCAACCTGCTGAGCTTGTGAGTGGCAGCGCTGAGCTGCGCAACGTCCCAGGGCGAAAGCCGCGGCGCACGGCGACCGGTCAACCGCGCCGTCAGCGCGGCCGCGGCGGCGCCGGTGGTGTAGCCGGACATCAGCTTCAGGTAGCCGGCGAGCGGGCGGTCGTTGCCGTTGCGGTAGGTGGCGGCTTGCTGCTTCGTCCAGTCCCGGACGGCGGTCTGCAGGTTCTGGTGATCACTCATCGAGCACATCGTTCCCCGTCCGGCGATCACGCTCACACCGCGACCCGGTAACCCTCTCAGGCCGCTGGGTAGGCAGGGGACGGAGGCCGCGAGATGACCAGTCAGACGACGCGCCGCAACCCGCCGAAAGCGGGCACCGCAGAGCACGCCGCCATTGATCGCAGCGCCGGATTACTCCGACGCGGATATTCCTACCTTCTCGATCTACGCCAGCGCTGGGGCGGCTACGGCACCGCCGAGATCCGG
>DATFTS010000157.1:0-4751 GCA_035261645.1 Jatrophihabitans sp.
ACCCAGATCGCGCGGCGGGAGCCGCCGGCGTATGCAGGAAGTTGGCTTCCGCTGGCCGAGGCGATCACCAGGGAGCCGGTCTCGGTGACCGCGTGGACGCTGCCCACGATGACGTCGGGGGTCGAGATCAGCCGCCAGATCTCGGCAAGTTGAGTGGCGCGGTCCATGGCCTGGCCGCGTGCCCTGATCGCGTCGTAACGCCCGCTGGCGTTGAGGTCGTCGTCGATGCCGGACAGGCGGAGGGTCTCGCTGGCCCCCGTGAACACGCTGGCGCCCTCGGGAATCAGGTCCTTGATGCGGGTGCGTGCCGCGGCGGCGTCGTCGAGGATCTCGACGGTGAAACCGTGCGCCGTCAGCGCGGCGGCCGCCCGCTGCAGGCGCTGCTCGCTCGCGGGTTCGGCAAACGACGTTGTCGGTATCGGGGTGGTCATGGGGCCTCCTGGCTCGTCGTCGCTGGCGGGTGGTGAGGTGCAGGTAGTTCGTTCCAAGAGTTCGACAAGACGGCCGAGCGCAATGTGAGGTTGGCGCGTCACCTCACACATCGGTGGGCTGTCGTGTCGTACTGGTGAGGGCAGCCGCGAGCGAAGGGGCCGACGAAACGATGAGCAGCCGATCCGAACCAGGAGACGGCCCGGGGCTGGACGCGGTCATGAGCGAACAGCGTCGCCTGATCAATCTGAGCTACCGGCTGCTCGGCTCGCTGGCCGAGGCGGAGGACGTCGTGCAAGAGACCTACGCCCGCTGGTATGCGATGTCCGGGAGGCAACAGGATGCGATCGAATCTCCGGGCGCCTGGCTGACGACAGTCGCCAGCCGGATCTGCCTCAACCTGCTCACTTCGGCCCGGGCGCGGCGCGAACGCTACGTCGGCGAGTGGATCCCCGAGCCGCTACCCGATCGCGCCGAGTGGCCCAACGGACGCGCGAGCGGGGCCACGATCGACCCGGCTGACCGGGTCACCCTGGACGAGTCGGTCAACATGGCCTTCCTCGTCGTGCTCGAATCGATGACACCGGCCGAGCGCGTCGCGTTCATCCTGCACGACGTCTTCCGCTACACCTTCATCGAAGTGGCCGAGATGGTCGGCCGTACCCCGGCGGCCTGTCGGCAGCTGGCCTCCTCGGCCCGCCGTCGCATCGGTGCCACGCGGGCGCCCACGGCTCCGACCGCGCAACGCGCCGAGATCGTCCGCAACTTCAAGCGGGCCTGGGAGGCCAAGGACATCAACGCCCTCATCGGCCTGCTCGACCCCGATGCCACGGCGACCGCCGACGGCGGCGGCCTGGCCCTGACCTTCCTGCACCCCATCCACGGCGGCGAGCAGATCGCCCGCGCCTGGGTCGAACTCGCCAACCGGGCAACGAGCACCACGACGCTGCTCGAGCGCACGGTCAACGGCCAGCCCGGCCTCGTGACTCAGCAAGACGGCGTCAACGTAACTGTGTTCGCGTTCGACATCGCCGACGGCCACATCAAGCACATCTGGGTGATACGCAACCCTCAGAAGCTCGAGACCTGGATGACGAACTGACGCGGGGTTCCGGGTGATCAACTGCGTAACATGGCGCGATTTCAGCCATGATCCGCAGTTGATCAGCGGCGCGACGCCGGCGGCGCACGTCGAGAGCCCTTCTAGGCAGGGACGGGGCTTACCGAGTCGACCTGGATTCGGCCTGGGTATCAGCTTGGGCGCGCTTCGAGTTCGGCCACTTGGACGTTGCGATCGGTCCGGTCGTAGCTCGCGGTCATGAGGATGCGTACGTAGCGGGCGGTCACCGACGCGAAGCTCGTGCGCAACGTCGCGTTGGGCCCGTTGACCACTTGCGCTGTCGTCGTCCAACTCTGGTCGTCGCCCGAAACCTGTACGTCGTAGGTCTTCGGCCCGTATCCGGACCGCGGTGTGACGGTGACCGACCCGACGGTTACAGGGTGACCGAGGTCGACGCCGAGCGCGATGGGGTGCGTGGGCGTCGGCCCGTTGTTCGTGACAGCTGGGCCGCCGGAGACCCAGAAGGTGCCTGGGTTGCCGTCGTTGGCCAGCGCCGGTGGGAAGGCGCCTTGGCTGGAGTCGGCGAAGGCGGCCGGGCAAGTGGACCCGGTCGGGTTCCACGCCAGGTTGTCGCTATAGCGAAGTTGGGTGCTTGCAGTCACCGTGACGTCGGTTGCGGAGGTACCGGTGAGGTCGAGCGTGCCAGTGCCCGCAGTGATCCCATCGTCGGTGAGCTCCACCGCGGCGGATGCGTCGCCGCCGGCCGGAACGATCACCTGAGCCGGATTCACCGTAGCGGTGATGCCGGCGTCGTGGTCCGCGACCAAACCCAGGTCGAGGGGGTGTCCGGCGTTGTTGTGAATGCTGAAGTCGGCTTCGTTCCAGCCGCCGGCTGCGAGCGGGACCGAAGGGCTGGCAGGCGTGATCGTGTAGAGAGGGCTGACATCCACCGAGACGTGAGTGGCCGAAGTGGTCGAGCCTTGGGCTGCCTGGTAGGCGAGCGAGGCGCCGACGGTGACGGCGCCCGGACTGGCGTCTGCCGGGACGCGGCCGGTGATGTCGATACTGCTGGTCTGTCCCGGCGGCAACGAGTCGAAGGCGGTCGCGCTGCGCGGCATCGTCCATCCGTCGGGTGCGTCGAGCGAGAGCACACCGTGATCGGCGGCACCATGGCCGCGGTTGTACAGCGTGATGTGCAGCGTCAGGGATTCTCCGGGCAGGGCGTTGCCGCGCGGAGTAACGCTGATCTGAACGGCCAGGTAGCCCAGTGCCGCGTCCAGTTGCGCCGACGTGGTCTGAGCAGCGGTCGTGATCGCGTCGCGGACGTCGGCGGGCGCGTCGGGTGGTGCCGCCAGGCGCGCGGTCGCGCCTTGGGCCTGCTGCACCGCCGCTGCCGCTCGGTTGGTGTCGGGATCTTGCGCGGTTACTGCACTGACGGCGCGGCCGATCTGGTCGAGAGCCTGTGTAGCCGTAGTGCGCAGTTGTGCCGCCGTTGAGCCGCCGAGATCGCCGTCCGCTTGCCAGGTGCCGATCTCGGCCTGGAGACCAGTGAGTGTGCTCTGTGCGGTGAGCAGATGTTCGTACTCGGCCCCTGCGAGGGTGAGGCGTCCGTTGACGACGCGGGCGACCGTCGTCTCGCCAGGCGCGATTACCCGGGTCAGAGTGCTAGTGGAGCCGTCGGCCGCAACGTAGGTCGTGCTCGCCCGCACCGGGCGGTCGCCCGGGTTCGTGAGCACGGCGCGATCTTCACCGTCTTGATGGGCTTGGAGTGCGCCTCCGTCGGTGTGGACGAAGAAGCGCACGGTCTCCCCCTCGGATGCGGGCGCGCTCAGAGCGGGGCTGAAGGTCGTGGCTGAGCCGTTCAGGACCGCGGCTTCTGCCGGAACCGGCGCTCCCCGATCGTCGTGGATAGTGAGCGTGGTGCTCGCCGGCCCGTTCCACCGGGCCACGGCGAGGCGGTCCGTGCCGTCGGTCGCGCGGGCGACCAGCGCGGACCATCCGTCGGGTACCTGTGGCTGCGCGGCGAGTGTCGCCAGCCGGGCTGTCGTCTGCGGGTCGGTGTTGGGCACGAGCACAGCGCCACGATTGCCGGTGCCGGTGCCGGTCGAGCCAGTGATCAAGCGGCTGTCATTGGTGGCGTGGACGTCGGCGGCGGCGATGCCGCTGCCGCCGAGCACGATCATGCTCATCCGGCCGGCGACGTCCACCCAGTTGCCGGGCAGGGCGCCCAGGCCGGCGCCTGCAGCCGAGTAGACGGTCCGGTCGCCCGTCAGTCCCGGGAGCTGCTCGACGGAGTACGTGAAGGTGCTGCCGGTGCCGCGGTCGAGCAGCAGTGTCTCGCCATCGGGGAACGTCGTCATCGAGAAGTCACGACCGCCGATCACGCCGGCGGTTGAGAACTGGTTCTTTCCGCAGACGCAGGAGTAGCCGCTCACCATGCCGGTGGCCGAGCCGACCAGGCTGCCAGGCGCGTAGTAGGTGAACAGCGGGTCGTCGAGATGTGCGGCTGACGACGGGATCCACAGGCCCATCGGTCGCTCGGTGTCCCAGGACATGTATGCCGAAGCGTTCGGCCCGCGGTCGGCGATCACATCGACGGACGGAAACTCGGTGACGCCGGCGGTCTTGGCGCGGGATGCGGCGAACTCCGCCTCGGTGGGTGTCGGCGACGGGCCGAAGAGCTGATGGTTCCACCAACTGTCGGCCAGGCGCTTGATCAGCATGCTTTCGTAGCCGAGTTGGGGTTGGTCGAGGATGGACCCGTTGTCGTGCGTTGCCTGCCGCGCGGCGACGGTTTGCAGAGCCCGCGACTCGAGCACCGAGGCGTCGACGTCGCCGAATCGCGTCGCGAGCACCGATAGGTAGTCCAGGTGCTGGAAGTCCTTGCTGATCCAGTCCTGCCCGGCGGGCATGACGATGTCGCCGTTGTCGTCAGCGAGCCGGCCGAGGATGGTGTCCCAGATTCGCTGGGTGCGGAAGGAGAACGCTTCCGGGAGCGGGTGCCCGGCTTGCGCGTAGAAGATCGCGGCCTCGTCGATGTTGGTGTGGGTCACCTGCTGGTAGATGGGGTTGAAGAAGCCGTGGTTCTCCATGGTGAGGTCGTCGTTGAGGTTGGTGGAGGCGATCCATGACGACAAGGGTTGGCCGTCGATCACAGTGCTGCTCGACGCGTCGGCCGCGGTCGAGGACGCGTTCACCGCGAGCTTGATGGCGCTCCGTTCCCAGGCCGACCTGTTCGGGTCCTCGGGGAACATGACAGCGG
>DATFTS010000158.1:0-2358 GCA_035261645.1 Jatrophihabitans sp.
GCGGCGACGGGGCCGAGCCGGTCCTGCTCGAGCCGTTCACGGCGAGCGTGCGGCTGCTGGTTGCCGGGCCGCCCCGATCCGGGCGGACAACGACGCTTCGCCTGTTGCTGCAACAGAGCGCCCTTAACGGCATCAAGGCAGTGGTCGCAGCACCCGCACGATCGGCGCTCTACGCCGATGCGCTTCGACTCGGGTCTGCAGTGCTGACTCCGCAGGGCGCCCCGGACGTGTTTTCCGACTCGGCTGATCTCCTGCTCGTTGATGACAGTGAAGCATTCGCCGATACGGCCGTCGGCGAGTTGATCACGGGATGGATCCGTGACCATGACGCATCGCCGGCCGTCGTGGCCTCGGCGCGCAGCGACGAACTCGCTACCACGTACCGCGGCATCGCCGTGGATGTACGCCGCAGTCGCTGTGGCATCCTGCTCCGGCCGCACTCAGTTGACGGAGAACTACTCGGCGTGCGCTTGCCGCGTCGCTCGACGAGCGACCCGCCAGGACGCGGCGTGATGGTCGGCGATCCGAGTTGGGGTTCGCTGTTCGAGCATGGGGACCCTGTGCCGATCCAGGTGGCGAAGCCGTGATCGGCCGATGGCATTCAGCCGGTCGAGGTTCCCATGTGCGGGTAGCGGTGATCCGTGGCTGGTACGAACGTCTCCTTCAGCGCGCGCGGCGACACCCAGCGCAGCAGGTTCCAGACCGAGCCGGCCTTGTCGTTGGTTCCCGAACTGCGCGAGCCACCGAACGGCTGCTGACCGACGACCGCGCCCGTGGGCTTGTCGTTGATGTAGAAGTTCCCCGCAGTGAAGCGCAACGCGGCGGCGGCCTGTGCGATCGCGCTACGGTCGCGCGCAAAGACCGCCCCGGTCAGCCCGTACGGCGACGCCGAGTCGACCAGTGTCAGCATGTCCGTCCACGCGGCGTCGTCGTAGACATGCACTGCGAGGATCGGTCCGAAGTACTCGTCGCGGAACATGGCGTGGGTCGGATCGCTGCCCTGGACGACGGTCGGCTGCACGAAGTAGCCGACCGAGTCATCCGCCTTGCCGCCGGCGAGCACCGCCGCGGTCGGCTCGGCGTGGAGCTGGTCGAGGACTCCGCTGAGCCGGTCGAACGCGCGTCGATCGATGACTGCGCCACCGAAGTTGCCGAAGTTGGTCACGTCGCCGTAGCTCAAGGACTCGGCGACGGCCACCAGTTCGTCCCTGACCCCCGCGTCCCACAAAGAGCGGGGCAGGTAGGCGCGCGACGCGGCCGAGCACTTCTGCCCCTGGTACTCGAAAGCGCCGCGCACCAGGCCGGTCACCAACGCGGCCGGATCTGCGCTCGGGTGCGCAACGACGAAGTCCTTGCCGCCGGTCTCGCCGACCAGGCGCGGATAGGAGCCGTACGACCCGATGTTCTCCGCCACCCGCCGCCAGAGGTACTGGAAGGTGCCGGTCGAGCCGGTGAAGTGGATCCCGCCCAACTGCGGATGCGGAACGGCGACGTTGCTGATCGCGGCGCCATCGCCGGTCAGGAGATTGATCACGCCGGGCGGCATTCCGGCCGCCTCGAACAACTGCATCGTGTAGTGGGCGGCGAGTTGCTGCGTCGGGGACGGCTTCCAGATCACGGTGTTTCCCATGAGCGCCGGTGCGGAGGGCAGATTGCCGGCGATCGCGGTGAAGTTGAACGGGGTGATGGCGAGCACGAATCCGTCCAGCGGCCGGTACTCCATCCGGTTCCATGTCATCGGGGCACTGTGCGGCTGCTCCTGAAGGATCTGCCGGGCAAAATGCACGTTGAACCGCAGGAAGTCGGCCAGCTCGCACGCCGCGTCGATCTCGGCCTGCTGCACCGACTTCGACTGACCCAGCATCGTCGCCGCGTTCAATCGATCACGCCAGGTGCTGGAGAGCAGATCGGCAGCACGCAGCAGCACGGCCGCGCGATCGTCAAAGGACATGGCCTGCCACGCCGGGGCGGCGTCCTGCGCGGCCTGCACCGCCTCTGCGACGTCCTCATCGCTTGCCTGGGTCATGTCACCGAGGACCTGGGCGTGCCGGTGCGGCGCAACGACCTGGATCCGGTCGCCGCGCCCCATCCGTGCGACGCCGCCGATGTTCATCGTCAACTCGTGACGGTGGCCGGCAAGTTCGTCGAGAGTGGCGGACAGGCTGTTCGCTTCGGCGCTTCCGGGCGGGTACGAGCGCACCGGCTCGTTGAAGGGGACGGGCGGATTGGTGACTGCATCCATCCCTCGATGGTGCCATTTCTGGAACGGTTCGTAGTTCGGCGTGCAGTCGAACCGCGTGCTACAGGCCGGCCAGCAGGTCCCGGACCTCCTGGTTGGCGTACCAGGCGAGTTCGAAG
>DATFTS010000159.1:0-2009 GCA_035261645.1 Jatrophihabitans sp.
AGATCGCGGCGAGAGCGGACGTGCATCGCGACCGACGTGCGGCCACGAGATCCGCGCCGAAAGATCCGCGCCGGGGTGCGACGCGCGAACGGCAGCGACAGCTACGAGCCGGACCGTCGCTGGATGCCGGCCTTCTCATACAACAGCTCGTTGTAGCGCTTCGGCGCGTAGTCGCTAGTGGCGTACCGACGTAGGTAGTCGGCGTGCAACTCCGGGTCGGCCTCCGCCAGCCAGCCAAGGAAATGTTCGCGGACGCCAGGCCGCAGGTGCAGCGCGCCGATGCCGAGAAGTCGCCCGCCGGTCGCATTGATCGCGGCGACGGTCTCGCGCAGCTGCTTCGGACTGTCACTCATGCCGGGCAGGATCGGCATCATCAGCGCTCCGGTGCGGACACCGGCGGCAGAGAGCTTCGCCATCGCGTCGATGCGCCGGCGCGGGTTCGGCGCACCGGGCTCGGTGGCACGCCACACCCGCTCGTCCAACGTCGCGATTGAGAAGTTCACCGTGACGTCGGAGTGCTTGGCCGCGTCGACGAGGATGTCGAGATCACGCGTGACGAGCGGTGACTTCGTCAGGATCGAGAACGGGTTGCCGTGTTCGGCAAGCGCCTCGAGCACGCCGCGGGTCAGCCGGTACTTCGCCTCGGCACGCTGGTACGGATCGGTGTTCGTCCCCATCGCCACCGGTTCGTGTTGCCACTTCGGGTCAGCGAGCTCACGGCGCAGCTTCTCCACAGCGTTGATTTTCACGACGATCTTGCGATCGAAGTCCGTCCCGGTGTTCAAGCCCAGATATTCATGGGTCGGCCGAGCAAAGCAGTAGCTGCAGGCATGCGAGCAGCCGCGGTAAACGTTGATCGTCCAGTTGGCGGGCGCGCGGGACGGCCCAGGGACGTGGTTCAGGATCCGCTTCGCGGTGACGTGCAGGAACTCGAGGTCGGACATCCGGCCGGTGCCGAGATCGGGGACCAGCAGTTCGTCCACGCCGAACAGGGCAGGCTCGCCGTCCTCGGCGACCCGCCAGCGGAACGGGTTACTCATCGGAAGTCGCGCGATCTCGTGTGCAGGCCGAGATTGAGCCGTTCGAGCCGTTCGGCGACGACGTTCACCACCCCGTCCTTCGTGTGCTCGAGCATGCCGCGGATGAGCAAGCCGCCGGCTTCGCGGGCGACCCGGCGATGCCGTTGCCACACCGTCTCTTCGACGATGACGTTGACCATGCCGGTCTCGTCCTCGATGTTGAGGAAGGTGACGCCGCGCGCGGTCGCCGGTCGCTGACGATGCGTGACGACGCCGCCGATCGTCACGCGGGTGTGGTCTTCGATCGAGTGCAGGCCGCGGGCGGTGACGATGCCGAGCGCCGCGAGCCGCGGCCTGATGAGGGCAGTGGGGTAGACGTCCGGCGTCATCGACGTGGCCCACATGTCTGCGATCAACTGCTCAGGTTCGGTCATCGCGGGCAGTTGCGGCGGCGCGCTCTCGTCGAATGTCACCACGTCCAGTTGGCCAGGACGCGCGGTGGCAGCGGCACCGGCGCCCCACAGTGCGTCGCGGCGGTCGACGCCGAAGCAGGCGAACGCGCCGGCGGTCGCGAGCGCCTCGACCTGGTCCGCGGAAAGCCCGACCCGGCGTGCGAGGTCGGCCATCGACGTGTAGTCCCCGCGGGCCTCGCGATCGGTGACGATCGCCTCGGCGAGGTCGTCGCCGATGGTCCGCACCGAGGCGAGCCCGAGCCGGACGACCGGCTGTGGCGCGTGCAAGCACGAGCACTGGGACGGTCCGTCACCCGGCTCGAGGGACGCCTTCGCGTTCGAGACGTTGATGGCCGGCTTGCGGATCTCGATGCCGTGCCGTTTCGCGTCGTGGATCAGCGACTGCGGCGAGTAGAACCCCATCGGCTGTGCGTTGAGCAGCGCCGCGCAGAACGCAGCCGGGTAGTGCCGCTTCAACCACGACGACGCGTACACGAGCAGCGCGAAGGAGATCGAGTGCGACTCGGCGAACCCGAAC
>DATFTS010000160.1:0-3159 GCA_035261645.1 Jatrophihabitans sp.
ATCAGGCTCTCGAGCGTTGCGCTGTCGCTCGCCGTGGGCGTCGCGCTGGCTGCCGCCTTCACTCCCAGCGCGTCGTCGTGGCACATGAACCACAACGACCAAGGCCATTTCAGAGACCACTGAAACCGCTCAGTAGCTGTCCGGGTTTGAGGTGGTTCGTCCAGGGGAACGCTAGGGCGTCGCCAACTGGACCAACTGGAGGTGTGCCGTGCGCCGTCCACGTCTCGTCCTTGCCACGATCGCCTGCTTCGCGCTTGCCCTGCTGACACCCGCGTTGGCCGCCGCCGACTCGAGCGCATCGACGCCCGCGGCAAGCTCGGCCGGTGCGTACCTGCTGACGGCGACCAACCGCGGCAGCTCCTACGCACCGACCTTCACCGGCAACGGCTACCTCGGCGTGCGGGTGCCGGCTGCGGGGCAGGGGTACGCGGCCGGCACGGTGCCGGCGCAGTCCGAGGTCGCCGGGTTCTATGCCCAGCCGCCCGGCGACGTGCAGCAGCGCGCCAACATCCCCACCTGGTCGACGTTGGGCTTCGGCGACGGCACCGACAACTTCGCGCTCAACAGCGGCACGGTGACGGGCTGGCGGCAGCAACTGAATCTGCACGATGGCGTCATCACGACGAGTGCCCGCTGGCAGGCGCCGGACGGGCACGTCGCCGACCTGAAGTATCAGGTCTTCACCGACCGGGCGCGCAAGTATGTGGGAACCGTCCGGCTGACCGTGACCCCGCATTGGACCGGCAAACTCTCCGTCACGGATCTCATCGACGGCACGCCCGCAACGCTCACCTCCGCAGTCACCCGAGGCTGGAACACGTCGAATCACGCAATCTGGGAGAGCGTGCGAACGGTCGGCACCGGCATCGTCGCCGGCCTTGCCAGCCGGGTGGGCATCACGGGTGCGGGCACCCAGACGGTCGAGAAGGTCACGCCCGCTGACGCGCAGAGCGTCGGCCAGCGCATCTCGTTCACGGTGCACAGCGGGCACGGCTACTCGGCGACGAAGTACGTCGGCGTCGTGACGTCCACAGAGGCGAGCAACCCGCTGCAGGTGGCGCGCAACCGAGCCGCACAGGCCGCGTCCGCGGGCTTTACCGCGCTGCACAGCGAGGACGCTGGCGCGTGGGCGCAGTTGTGGAGGGGACGCATCGACGTTCTCGGTCGGCCGGCGCTCGCCACCGAGGTGAACGCGAGCGAGTTCTACCTGTGGTCGAGCACCCGCGCGGGCCTGAACTGGAGCGTCTCGCCGGCGGGGCTGTCGTCCAACGGCTACGACGGACACATCTTCTGGGATGCGGAGACGTGGATGCATCCGACCCTGCTCGCGCAGCACCCTGAGCTGGCGGCAGGCATGGACGCGTACCGGTTCAACCGCCTGCACGCCGCACAACAGCACGCCGCCGCAACCGGCTACCGCGGCGCGCGGTTCCCATGGGAGAGCGCTCTCGACGGCACCGAGCAGATCCCACCCCCGGTGTCGGTGAACAGCGAGGGGCTGTACGAGCAGCACATCACAGCCGACATCGCCCTGGCGCAGTGGCAGTACTACCTCGCGACGGGGGACCGTAGCTGGCTTGCAAGTAGAGGCTGGCCGGTGATCTCCAATGCCGCCAAGTTCTGGGCGAGCCGGGTTACCCGGTCTGCCGACGGCCGCTACCACATCAACCACGTCACCGGCCCCGACGAAGAGAACCCGAACGTCAACGACGAGGCGTACACCAACGTCGCGGCAGCCACCACGCTGCGCATCGCAACCGCGGCGGCCGGCGTGCTCGGCCGCTCCGCCCCAGCGGCGTGGAACCGGATCGCGTCCGGCCTCGTGCTGCTCTTCGACAAGCAGCGGGGCATCCATCCGGAGTTCCGCGCCTACCAGGGCCAGCTGGTGAAGCAGGCCGACGTCACCATGCTGCAGTACCCCTGGGGCCGGGCGATGCCCGCCGCAGTGGCGCAGCGCGACCTCAACTACTACGTGCCACGCAGTGACCCCAGCGGTCCGTCGATGAGCGACGCGATCAACAACATCGACACGGCGGCGCTCGGCTCGCCGGGATGCGCCGCGTACGTCTACACCCAGCGCAGCATCCAGCCGTTCATGCGCGACGTGTTCGACCAGTTCTCCGAGACGAACACCGGCGGCGCATTCACGTTCATGACCGGTATCGGGGGCTTCCTGCAGGAGTTCCTGTACGGCTACTCCGGGTTGCGGATGCAGCCGCACGCAGTCGCACTCGATCCGCTGATCAGCAGCCAGCTGCGCGGCGTTGTGCTGCACCGGCTGACCTGGCATGGCCGGCACTTCACCGTCTCGATCGGCAGGTCCACCACCGTGGTCACGCTGGACAACGGAGCGCCGATGACCGTGATGGTGCGTGGCCATCAGCACCGGCTGGCGGCAGGCAGCCCGGTGTCGATCCCGACGCGCCGGCCAGACCTACAGGCGACCGGCGACCTCGTTCGTTGCGCCGCAGCACAAGCCTCGAGCGCCGCCCGTGGTGCTATCCCACTCGCAGCGGTGGACGGCAGCCCGGCCACCGATTGGCAGCCGACCGCGTTGCCGGCGCAGCTCACGGTGCCGCTCGGCGGTGCGCGCTCGGTCAGCCACGCGACGCTGATGTGGGGGAGGATGTGGCCGCCCGCGCCCGCACCTAACGTGCCGCCGCCGCCCGGACCGGTGCAAACTCTCCGGCCGACCGACTACCGGCTGCTCGTCAGCACGGACGGGCACACCTGGAAGACGGTCGCGCACGTGCAGGTGACGACGAACCAGGTGCGTGACGTGTTGAGCTTCCCGGCGGTGTCGGCGCGCTTCGTTGCGGTGCGCATGACGCAGGCGGCCAGTGGGCGGCCGTTGCCGATGCTCGACGAGCTCACCGTGCGGTAGCGGCCGTCCGCCGGCGCATTACAGTGACGCCGGTGAAGGCCGTCAACTGCAGGGACGCGAAGCTCTCGGTGGTCGACCTGCCGACACCGCAGCCGGCGCGGGGGCAGCTGCTGATCAAGGTGCTGCGCTGCGGCATCTGCGGCTCTGACTTGCATGCCCGGCACAACTGCGACGAACTCGCTGACGTGACCAGCGAGGTGGGCTACGACGCGATCATGCGCTCGGACCAGGATGTCGTTCTCGGCCACGAGGTGTGCGGGGAGATCCTCGAGTAC
>DATFTS010000161.1:0-4742 GCA_035261645.1 Jatrophihabitans sp.
GATCTGTCCAAGACCTTCACCAACGAATACGCCGTTGCGGCGAACAAGCTCGAGGGTTACCAGACCACAACCACGCCCGCCGGGGTCACCGGCTGACCGACGCGCCGCCCCCTCCGGTGCCCAATCGCGAGTGCTCCGCGACGGCGCCGGAGGGGACTTGGCGCGTCTCGGCCAACCACCGCATCTAGAACGTGTACCACTTCTGTTGACACGCACAGAACCGCTGAAATGTCGAGTGATCTACCCACTCTTGCCAGCAATACGAGAACGTGTTTCACTCGCCGAGTGACGGTAGCCGAACCGCTGAGCGCCCCCATCGAGCTGAGCTTCGCCTACACCCGCTCGCTTGGCCCGACGCTGAGCAGGTTCATGACCGGACTCGCCGCGCGGCAGGTGACCGGCGCCCGCGGCTCGGACGGCCGGGTCTACGTCCCACCACTCGAGTACGACCCGGTCACCGGGACAGCGATCACCGACTTCGTCGACGTCAGTGATCACGGCGAGGTGGTGACGTGGAGTTGGGCGGCCGAGCCGCTGCCCGGCCAACCCCTCGACCGTCCGTTCGCATGGGTGCTCGTCAAGTTGGACGGCGCGGACACCCCCATGTTGCATGCGCTGGACGTGCCAGGCCCGCAGGATGTGCGCACCGGGATGCGGGTGCAGGCGAGGTGGGCCGGCGAACGCGCGGGACACATCCGCGACATCGTCTGCTTCGAGCCGGAAACTTCGGCCGGCGTCGCGCCGGCGATGGTTGACGTCGACGCGGTGACGCTGGTGACTACGCCGATCGAGCTGCGCGTGCAGCACTCCGCGTCGATCCAGGAGACGCGCTATCTGCAAGGCCTGAAGGAGGGACGCCTGCTCGGGCAGCGCTGCCCGAAGTGCGGGAAGGTGTACATCCCGCCACGGGGCGCCTGCCCGGTCGACGGCGTACCGACCGAGGAAGAGGTCGAACTCCCAGACCGGGGCGTCGTCACGACGTTCTGCGTCGTCAACGTGCCGTTTCTCGGGCAGCGCATCCAACCTCCGTACGTCGCCGCATACGTACTGCTCGACGGCGCCGACATCGCCTTCCTGCATCTGATCCTCGACTGTCCGGCCGAGGACGTGCGTATGGGGATGCGCGTGGAGGCGGTCTGGAAGCCGCGGGACGAGTGGGAGCACGGGCTGCAGAACATCACGCACTTCCGCCCGACGGGCGAGCCGGACGCCGACTACGCGTCGTTCAAGGACCACCTATGACCGTGACACCGACGCAGTGGTCCGGGAGGAGATGCGAGTGCGAGAGGTAGGAGTAGTCGGCTTCGCGCAGTCGCGGCAGATGCGGCAGACGACCGGCACGACGAACGGCGTCGAGATGCTGGTGCCGCTGATCACCGAAGTCTTCAGCGATCTAGGGCTGACGAAGCACGACATCGGGTTCTGGTGCTCCGGATCGTCGGACTATCTCGCCGGGCGCGCGTTCTCGTTCGTTTCCGCCGTGGACGCCACCGGCCCAGTGCCGCCGATCAACGAATCGCACGTCGAGGCCGACGCTGCCTGGGCGCTGTACGAGGCGTGGACGAAGATCCAGACGGGCGAGGTGGACACCGCTCTCGTCTACGGCTTCGGGAAGTCATCGGCCGGCGACCTGCGTCGGACGCTGGCGTTGCAGCTGGACCCGTATGTACTTGCGCCGCTGTGGCCGGACTCGCTCGCCATTGCGGGCTTGCAGGCACAGCTGGGCATCGACCAGGGCAAGTGGAGCGAGCAGGCGATGGCCGAAGTCGCGGTTCGCAGCCGGCGCGACGCGGAGACCAATCCGAACGCCCAGCTCGCCGGCTCGAAGGACGTCGACTCGCTACTTGCCGAGCCGTACATCGCCCAGCCGTTGCGCCGGCATGACTGCGCGCCAATCACAGACGGCGCCGCGGTGGTCGTGCTGGCTGCCGAGCACCGGGCCGGTGAGCTTGCGGAGCGGCCGGCGTGGATCAGTGGGATCGCGCACGCCATCGACTCCGCGCACATCGGTGCGCGCGATCTCACGACCTCGCCGTCGACCCTGACGGCTGCGCAGAAGGCGGGCATCGACGGGGTCGAGGTGGCCGAGCTGTACACCCCGTTCACCCATCAGGAGCTGCTACTGCGCGCTGAACTCGGGCTGGGCGACGACGTGCGGATCACGCCGTCGGGCGGCGCGCTCGCCGGGAACCCGATGTTCGCCGGCGGCTTGGTGCGCATCGGTGAGGCTGCCCGACAGATCTGGAGCGGCTCGGCCGGGCGGGTGCTGGCCCATGCGACAGGTGGTCCGGCGCTGCAGCAGAACCTGGTGTGCGTGATGGAGGGACGATGAAGGAGCGCGCCGCCGTTCTCGGCACCGGCCAGACGCACTACAAGGCGAAGCGGCAGGACGTGTCGATGGCAGGCCTGCTGCGCGAGGCCATCGACCGCGCGATGGCTGATGCGCACGTCGACTGGCCGGACATCGACGCGGTGGTGGTAGGCAAGGCGCCGGACTTCTTCGAGGGCGTCATGATGCCCGATCTCTTCCTGGCCGACGCCATCGGCGCGGTCGGCAAGCCACTGTTGCGGGTGCACACCGCCGGGTCAGTGGGCGGCTCCACAGGCGTTGTCGCATCGAGCCTGGTGCAGGCGGGCGTGCATGAGCGCGTGCTCGCCGTCGCGTGGGAGAAGCAGTCGGAGTCGAACGCGATGTGGGCGCTGTCGATCCCCGTCCCGTTCAACATGCCGGTGAACGCCGGCGCAGGCGGGTACTTCGCGCCGCACGTGCGCAGCTACATCCGCCGCTCCGGCGCGCCGAACCACGTTGGCGCCATCGTCGCCGCGAAGGACCGGCGCAACGGCGCGAAGAACCCGTATGCCCACCTGCAGCAGGCGGAGATGACGGTCGACAAGGTGCAGGCCTCGCAGATGCTGTGGGACCCGATCCGCTACGACGAGACCTGCCCGTCGTCGGACGGCGCGTGCGCGGTCGTGATCGGCAGCGAACGGGCCGCGGCGGCGGTGGAACGACCGGCGTGGATTCACGCAACGTCGATGCGCACCGAGCCGACCACCTATGCAGGCCGTGACCAGGTGAATCCGCAAGCGGGGCGCGACTGCGCTGCCGCGCTGTGGAAGCAGGCCGGCATCACCAATCCGCTCGAGGAGATCGACGCCGCGGAGATCTACGTCCCGTTCTCCTGGTTCGAGCCGATGTGGCTCGAGAACCTCGGCTTCATGGGCGAGGGCGAGGGGTGGAGGCTGACCGAGGCCGGCGAGACGGAGATCGGCGGCAAGCTGCCGATCAACGCCTCGGGCGGCGTGCTGAGCTCCAACCCGATCGGCGCCTCCGGGATGATCCGGTTCGCTGAGGCCGCAATGCAGGTGATGGGACGTGCCGGCGAGCATCAGGTCGACGGCGCGCGCAAGGCAGTCGGGCACGCGTACGGCGGTGGTTCTCAGTTCTTCTCAATGTGGGTGGTCGGCGCCGACAAGCCGTAACAGTCGAAGGAGTGCAGCCATGAGCGAGTCCCTCGTCAGGGAGCCATCGGTCATCAGGGAGCCATCGGTCGTCAGGTGGAACGCGCCCAGCCGGGCGCCGCACCCGGCGCGCGATGCCGCCTTCCGCTCCTACGAGGCGGTGCTGCGCAAGGACAAGCAGGCGTGGCTCGCGAACTTCGCTGACGACGGCTGGATCGAAGACCCGGTCGGACCGTCGATGTTCGACGAGGAGGGCAACGGACACCACGGCGCGGACGGGCGAGCCCATTTCTGGGACCTGACGATCGCGACCGTCAGCCGCTTCGAGTTCGAGATCAACGACTCGTTCGCGTGCGGAAACGAGTGCGTCAACGTGGGGACGATCTTCACCACGCTCGCGAACGGCTATTCCGCGGCCTGTGAAGGCGCCTTCCACTACACGGTCGACGACGAGGGGAAGCTTGTCTGCCTGCGGGCGTTCTGGGAGCTCGACCGGATGATGGCGACGGTCAAGGCGCCCCGGTAGCCGTGCGGTAGCCCTCGAGTAGCGCAGACGCGCGGATGGGCTTTACGGTGATCAAGTGACTGTCAAACTTGTGGTTCTGTACTCGCAGCCCACCGACGCCGACGAATTCGACAAGCACTACCTCGGCGTGCACGTGCCTTTGGTGGAGCGGATTCCGGGGCTACAGCGTTTCGAGGGCGCGCGCATCGCGGCCGCAGCAGACGGTGGTGAGGCGACGTACTTCCGTATCGCCGAACTCTGGTTCGCCGACCAGGAGGCGTTGCAAACGGGTCTCGGATCAGAAGAGGGCAAGGCGACGGCTGCCGACTACCAAGAGATTGCGCCGCCCGGTTCACGGATGTTCGTCGCCGCGCTCGACTGATGCGAGCGGTCGCGCTTCGCTAGCCCACCGCTCGGTCGCCGGTCCAGAACTCGGCGCGCAGGGCCTTCTTGTCCGGTTTGCCGAGCGGCGTCAAAGGCAGCGCGTCGCGGACGATCACCTGCTTCGGCGCCTGCACCGAACCCTTGCGCTCCTTGACCGCGTCCTGGATCTCGACCGCCATCCGCGCGATCGTGTCATCGTCGGCGGGCGCTTCCGGGCGCAGGACGACCACAGCAGTCACAGCCTCGCCGAACTTCTCGTGCGGCGTGCCGATCACGCTCACTTGAGCCACGAACGGGTGCTCGGCGACGACATCCTCCACCTCGCGCGGGAACACATTGAAGCCGCCGGTGACGATCATGTCCTTCGTGCGGTCGACGATGTACCAGAAGC
>DATFTS010000162.1:0-3951 GCA_035261645.1 Jatrophihabitans sp.
GCGTTCCACGAGCCGGTTGACCGCGCGCGCTTCGAGCAGTCGATCAACGAGGGCTCGCACGATCCCATCCCGTCGTGGATGACGCAGTTCGACTCGCAGATCGGGTTCGCGATTCGGGCACACTGCGCGCCGTTGCTCGACCTCGATCGGCACGCGCCCGCCGATGCCTACTGGGAGCGGCGCGTCAAGCTGGGCGAGCAGGAGGTGACCCGCCGGTTCCTGCGCGCCGCGGGCGTCAGTGACTGGCTGCTCGACACCGGCTATCGCGGACCGGAGATCTTGCGGCCGGAGGGGATGGCCGCGGCGTCCGGCGCGGCGGTACATGAGATCGTCCGCATCGAGTCCGTCGCCGAATCGCTCGTTGCCGACGGTGTTGCGGCGGCGGATTACGCGGAGGCGTTTCGCAGCGCGTTGCGGACGGCCGCGGCCGACGCCGTCGGACTGAAGACGGTGGTTGCCTACCGCTGCGGCTTTGACCTCGACTGGACGGTCCCGGCGCCGGCCGAGGTGGTCGACGCGGCGCGCCGCTGGATCGGCGGCGGTGGTGGCCGGCTGGCTGACCAGGTTCTGTTGCGCTTCGGCGTTCATGCGGCGCTGGAACTCGGCCTACCGCTGCAGTTCCACGTCGGCTTCGGCGACCGCGACCTGGATCTGCACCAGGTGAACCCGTCGCTGCTCATGGGGTTGTTGCGTCAGCCCGCGGTTGCCGCGGTCCCGATCATGCTGTTGCACTGCTACCCGTACCACCGTGAGGCGGGTTACCTCGCGCAGGCGTTCAACAACGTCTACTGCGACGTCGGTGAGGCGCTGAACTACGTCGGCTCGCGTGCGGCTTCAGTGATCGCGGAGGTGCTGGAACTGGCGCCCTTCGCCAAGGTCCTCTACTCCTCGGACGCATGGGGGCCGGCGGAGTTGCACTACCTGGGTGCGCGTTTGTGGCGTGACGGGCTTGCCTCGGTGTTCGGTCGCTGGGTGTCGGCGGACGAGTGGTCGCAGGCCGACGCGATACGGATCGCGGAGATGATGTGCAGCGGTAACGCCCGGCGTGTTTACCGACTCGACGAGCGGTCGGGGCCGGTCGCCGGCGCAACAACACGACACGCTGTGCCAGATCACCGCGAATTGGCCGGCTGGCCACCTGATTCCCAATAGGGTGTGCGCAGTTCTCTTATGACACCGATCGCCGTGCACAACAAAATGGGGGCACGATGTTCGCACGCGCATTTCGCATCACGCTGGTTGCGGTGCTGACGGGCGGGATGATGACCGCGCTCGCCACTTCGGCCGGCGCGGTAGGGACGGGCACGTTCACCAAGATCACCGCGCCGAGTGGGTCGTCCACGGCGTTCAAGTTCAACGGCGCCAATCCGGCGACGAATCACCTGACCGTTTCCGGCGTCACGTCCTTGGACGTGACGAGCGTCGACATCGTCTGCACGTACAACAGCGTCTCCGGTCCCACGTCACAGACTCTCCAGGGCGCAGTGGCGGTCACCTCTGGCGCGTTCAGCACCGTCGTCCCCATCAACAACCTGTTAACGACGTGCCGACTGCGGGCGGTGCCGACCGGGGTGAGCCCGAGCGCGGACTACATCGGCGCGTACACCGGTCCGGTGTTGTACATGAGTGGTGACGTCTTCAACAAAGCCGGTTCCACGATCTACGGCTACACGGCTCTGACCGAGCTGGGTGATGGGCTGGCCGCGGCGCTCGACGCCGCGCAATGCGGCCCGGCGCTCGTCGTGACCGTCGCGCAGCCGGGAGAGGAGCTGCGCGGCTTGCCCTCGGAAGCCTGCGGATTCGCCCTGCCGGCGACCAATATCACCGGGACCGGCACGCCGAATGCGAGTGCAATCAAGGTCGACAACCACAACGCATACCTGCCCTACAGCGTGCACAACTACCTCAACGGCTCCCAATCGCTCGCGCTGGCTCAGCCGGCGTTAGCCACCACGTTCACCCGTTCGGCCAACGGCGCGGCGACGGTCACCGAGTCTGCGCCGCTGAAGCGATGCAGTGTGGACGACACCTTCCCGCCCACGACCACGTCGTGCCCGAGCCTCGTCAACACCGGCGTCACGTTCCGCCGGGTCAGCGACCTGCTGCCGCTGCAGCATCGGATCCGGGTCCGCGACACCTTCACCTCCGCCGACGGGCAGGCGCACTCGGTCAAGCTCCAGTACGAGGCGCAGGTTCAGCCGCCGGACGCGGGCAACGTCGGCTACATGTTCCCGGGAAGCGCCCAGTTCAAGAAGTCTTCGTTCGGGCAGGTCGTCACCGGGCTCGGCACCAAGGCGAACACGTTGTTCATCCGCTCCGACCTGCATTCGCTCGAGGGTGACCCGGGCGACGGAACGCTCGGATTCACCTGGTCGCGCGCGCCGCAACGGGTGGTCTTCGATCACAGCGCGGCAGAGTTCTTCGCTATGCCGTACACGCTCACGGTCGCCGCGCACGGACGCGCCGACCTCGGCTTCGGGTACTGCGAGCAGACCGCTACCACGGACGCCAAGAAGTCGGCTCAGACGGCGGTCAACGAGATGATCAACGCGCCGACGATCAGCTCGCCGGCGGCCGGCGCAACCGTCCATGGCAAGTCGACGACGGTGAAGGGTGCGGTCACACTCGGCGCGAACGGCTTGCCGACCAAGGTGACAGTCAACGGGCACATCGCGCATCTGACCAAGGTCAGCGCGACGAAGGCGACCTATGCGGTGACCTTCAGTGAATCCCTGGGCAAGCACACGATCACCGTGACCGCACAGGACATCGCCGCCAACACAAGGTCGCGATCGATCAAGATCACCAACGTCTGATCAGGATGCATCGGCGGCGTCCTTCGCGCGGCCGGACACTAGGACGGCCGCGGTTGCGGGTCGTGCGGGTGCTGCGAGTCGGCGGCGAAGATCCGCTCGTCGATGTCGTAGATGAGCGCAGCGCCAAGGTCCTCTACTCCTCGGACGCCTGGGGGCCGGCGGAGTTGCACTACCTCGGGGCGCGGCTGTGGCGGGACGGGCTTGCCTCGGTGTTCGGTCGCTGGGTGTCGGCGGACGAGTGGTCGCAGGCCGACGCGATACGGATCGCGGAGATGATGTGCAGCGCTAACGCCCGGCGTGTGTACGGCCTTCACTGACTTCTAGGTCTGCCTTCTAGGTCTGCGCGACCGCGAGCCCGTCCACGAGTTCCTTCACCAACTCGGGCACGTCGCCGCGGTCGATGTGACACGTCGAGATGCAGTTGCCGTCCCGCCAGGTGCTCAGCACGACGATGCCGCGCTCTGCGTGCCAGTTGATGCGCAACGTGCGGCCGTCATCGCGGACGTCGAAGAAGATGCCACCGCGCGCGGGAAACGCATGGACGACAGTCATGGCCCAGTATTGCCGCGCAGCGCCGCCAATGGGAAGAGTCGGCGCTCAGCGACGGCGGAGCACGGTCACCGCCCACGGCGCGTCGGTCCGCCAGGGGCGCAGATCCCAGGTGGCGAAGCGGTGCTCCAGCACGAGCCCGGCCGCCGAGCAATCACGGTCGAATGTGTCGATTTGGTAGCCGCGGTCAGTGGCGAAGCCCGTGGCCACCACGCCGTCCGGACGCACGTGCTCGGCTACGCGTCGCAGCACCGTGCGCTCCGACCCGGATGCAACGAAGACGAGCACGTTGCCGGCGAGCAGTGCGGCGTCGAAGGGATCTTCGTCCAGCGCCAGTTCGGCCAGGTCCGTCACGACATAGCGCGGTCCCGGGTGGTCGGCTTGCGCAGCATCGATAAGCGCTGGGTCGACGTCCACGCCGACCACGTGGTGACCGCGCTCGTGCAGCGCGCCGCTCAACCGGCCGGTGCCGCATCCGGCGTCGAGAACCCTCGAGCCTCGCGCGAGCATGGCGTCGAGAAATCTGGCCTCGCCGGCCAGGTCGTCACCTTCGGCCGCCATCCGGCGGAACCGCTCGATGTACCAC
>DATFTS010000163.1:0-6451 GCA_035261645.1 Jatrophihabitans sp.
GCGGCTGCGTGCCGCGACGGCGGCGCTGGTGCTGCACGAGCAGGGCGGTCATCGGGTGGGGGAGATGTCGTTGCCGTCTGGCGGCGAGCTGGTGCTGGTGGTGGGGCCTGAGGGCGGTATCACCGAGGACGAGCTCCGTGCCTTCGATGCGGCCGGCGCGGTGGCGCTGCGCCTGGGCGAGCCCGTGTTGCGCACCTCGACGGCCGGAGCGGCAGCCCTCGCCGCGCTCTCGGTGCGCCTGGGCCGCTGGTAGCGGAAAGACCGTCCCCTCTTCCCCTCCGGTGTGGCTCAAAAAGTGGCCGCGAAATTGACCACAACGGAGGGGAAGACGAGGGGTTGGGGCGGCAGGATCGGAACATGAGCCTGCCGCCGCACGAACTGGAAGCCCGCAAGCGCAGCATCGCCGGGGTCTTCGACCGCGGCGCCGGCACCTACGACCAGGTTGGCGTCGACTTCTTCGCCCCGGCAGCCCGTGACGTCGTGGCGAGGGCGGCACTGCGCCCGGGCGAGCGAGTCCTCGACATCGGCACCGGTCGCGGGGCGGTGCTTTTCGCGGCCGCCGACGCCGTCGGGGCGCAGGGACGGGCGGTCGGCATCGACATCTCCAGCAGGATGGCGGAGCTGACCCAGGCCGAAGCCGCCGCGCGCGGGCTCGAGAACGTGACCGCCATGCAGGGCGACGCCGAGCAGCCGGAGTTCGCTGACGGCAGCTTCGACGCCGTTCTGGCCGGTCTCGCGATCTTCTTCCTCCCGGATCCGGCGGCGGCGTTGCGCAGGTACGCGGCCCTGCTCAAACCTGGCGGCCGGGTCGCGTTCAGCACCTTCGGCGACCCGGACGCGAACTTCGAGGCGGCGATGCGTGCCATCGGCCGTCACGTCCGAGACAACATGCCCAACCGCGACGAGCGGCAGGGCCCGTTCGGGTCGCCCGCCGGGATCAGGCAGATCGTGACGGCGAACGGCTTCGCCGAGCCGGTCATCGACGAGGTGTCGTACGAGAGCCGCTTCGCCGACACCGACCACTGGATGTCCTGGGTCTGGTCGCACGGCGGGCGCTGGACGCTCGAGCGGGTGCCGCAGGAGAGCCTGGACGAGGCGACCCAGGCTGCTAAGGCGGCGTTCGAGGCCGCGCGCACCCCCGAAGGCGACTACGCGATACGCACCGAGCTGCGGTTCACCGTCGCGCGGCGGGCAGCGGACTGATGGGTTGCCGGAGCAGGGTGCGCAGGTTCGCAGGGGTCGCCCGCCGGGGGTCGCTGAGGTAGATCTCGTGCGCGCGCCCGGTGGGCTCATAGCCGGCCGCGGCGATCGCGCTGTGCAGTCGCCAGACCGTCGGCTCCTCGTCGACACGCCGGCCCACGTGCAGCACCTGTGCGCATCGGCCCTCGGCCCACTGCAGAAAACGCACCTGCTGCAACCCCGGCAGCGGCCGGCGGCCGGCGTGCTTGAGGGCCTTCTCGACCATGTGCTCGTCGGCAAGCTCGGGCTGCAGGACCATCGCCCGCCATTTGCGCCGACTGTCACCGTCGGCATGCCCCAGCGCGACGGCGGCGACGAGTTCCAGATGCCACGGGTCGTCGACCCACCACTGGGCCTCCAGCGGCATTGCCCGCTCGATCGCGCCGTACTCGTTGCGCACCACAAGTCGAACCGCCGCGCTCACGGCGAGAAGCGCTTGCCTCGCATCGGCGAAGGCGCTCTCGCCGGGCGAGCCGGAGCCGCTCACGGCCAGGTAGCCGAGTTCGGGGAGGTCGAGGATGTCGACGCGGCCCTGGCGGCCCCGATACCAGGCCAGCCGGTCTACGGACGGACGCGTCACATGATCATCATGATTCGGACATCTAGGACGTATTAGGGGCGAAAGTCCCGGAAGTTCCCCCGTTAGGTTCTGTAGGCATGGCCGACTGCATCTTCTGCAAGATCGTCGCGGGCGACATCCCGGCGACCAAGGTGTTCGAGGACGACCACGCCGTCGCCTTCGTCGACACCAACCCCCAGGCGCCGACGCACCTGCTGATCGTGCCGCGCGAGCACTACGCCGATCTCGCCGACCTGAGCCGGGACGCCGAGGCGAGCGCAGGCTTCCTGGCCGGCATCCGCGCGCTCGCCGAGCAGGAGGGGCTGCAGGACTACCGCATCGTGTTCAACACCGGCGCGGGAGTGGGGCAGACCGTCTTCCACGTGCACGGGCACGTCCTGGCGGGCCGGCCCATGGGCTGGCCGCCCGGCTGAGCCCGGTTTTCCGCCGCCTGGCGTTTACGGGCATAAGGGGCCTGGCGTCGGTAGACTGAAGAGGACCGATACAGCCGACCAGAAAGCCCACGTTGACCGGTTCTTCCGATCCTTCGACGGATCGCGTTTCTACGACTCTTGTCGTGCCGGGTGAGCAAGCCATGGTCGCGTTGCTCGGATCACGCGATCAGTTGCTGCGCGTCATCGAGTCCAGGCTCGACTCCGATGTCCACGTCCGCGGCAACGAGATCACCATTACCGGCAAGCCGGCCGACAACGCGATTGCGGTTCGGCTGTTCGAGGAGTTGCTCGAGCTGATCAAGTCTGGCCAGAACCTCACCCCTGACGCCGTCGCCCGCGCGCACGGCATCCTTACCGCCGACACCGGCGAGCGGCCGGCCGAGGTGTTGAGCCTCAACATCCTGTCCCGCCGCGGCAAGAACATCCGTCCCAAGACGCTCAACCAGAAGCGCTACGTCGACGCGATCGACAAGCACACGATCGTCTTCGGCATCGGTCCCGCCGGTACCGGCAAGACGTACCTCGCCGTGGCGAAGGCGGTGCAGGCGCTGCTGAGCAAGCAGGTCAACCGCATCATCCTGACCCGCCCGGCCGTCGAGGCGGGCGAACGGCTCGGTTTCCTGCCCGGCACGCTGTTCGAGAAGATCGATCCGTACCTGCGGCCGCTGTTCGACGCACTGCACGACATGCTCGATCCCGACTCACTGCCCCGGCTGATGCAGGCGGGCACCATCGAGATCGCGCCGTTGGCCTATATGCGCGGACGCACCCTCAATGACGCGTTCATCATCCTGGACGAGGCGCAGAACACGACGCCCGAGCAGATGAAGATGTTCCTCACCCGGCTCGGCTTCGGCTCGAAGGTGGTCGTCACCGGCGACGTCACCCAGGTGGACCTGCCCGGCGACACGCGCAGCGGGCTGCGTGTGGTGCGCGACATCCTCGGCGATCTCGACGACGTCCACTTCTGCAACCTGACCTCAGCGGACGTCGTCCGGCACCGGCTCGTCGGTGACATCGTCGACGCATACGAGCGCTACGACCGGACGCTGCAGCAGACCACCACCGAGCGGCCGCAGCGGGCCAAACCCCGGCGGTAGCGGCCGTGTCCGTCGAGGTGAACAACGAGAGCGGCGTCGAGGTCGATCAGAAGGCGCTGGCCGACCTCGGCCGATTCGTGCTCGATGCACTGCGCATCGACCCGCTCGCCGAGGTGTCGATCCTGCTCGTCGAACCCGAGACGATGGCCGGCCTGCACCAGCAGTGGATGGACCTGCCCGGGCCCACCGACGTCATGGCCTTCCCGATGGACACAGCTGACGGACCGAGCGAGCGACGCGACCCCTCGGCGCCGCCGGGAACGGACGCCGACCCGGGTGAGGCGATGCTCGGCGATGTCGTGCTGTGCCCGGCGGTCGCGGCCGACCAGGCGAGCTCGGCCGGCCACTCCATGGAGGCCGAACTGCACCTGCTGTGCACGCACGGCATCCTGCACCTTCTCGGGTATGACCACGGGGAAGCCGATGAGGAGCGGGAGATGTTCGAGCTGCAGGCGCGGCTCGTCAACGAGTGGGCGCGCATCACCAAGCGCGGACCGATCCGGGCGCCCCTGCCCGGCAGCGGCGGCGAGATCCGCGACTCGGCGGGTGGCGGCCGTCGTGGCTGACCATAGCGGCGGGCAGTCGCGATGAGCGAGCCCGGCGAGCAAACCAGACCAGCACAACAGCCGCACCCCGCCAGCGAGGGCATGCGATGAGTAGTAGCGATGTCATTGCGCTGATCGTCGCGATCTGCCTGGTGCCGATCGGTGGGTTGATCGCCTGCATCGACTCGGCACTGGCGCGAGTCTCCAAGGCCCGCGCGGAGGAGTTCGTCCGGGAAGGCCGGCCAGGGGCGCAGGCGCTCTGGACGATCATGCAGGACCGCGCGCGGTACACGAACCTGCTGTTGCTGCTGCGACTCGCGTGTGAGCTCACGGCCACCGTCCTTGCCACCATCGTGGCGCGCGCGGCGTTCGGCAGGGGCTGGACCGTCCCGCTGGTCACGGTGCTGGTGATGATCGTGATCTCCTACGCGGTCATCGGCGTAGGGCCGCGCACGCTCGGCCGGCAGTACTTCAACCGGGTCGCCCTGGCGAGCGCGCCGTTCGTCCGCTTGCTGGGGTCGGTGTTCAACCCGCTCGCGTCCCTGCTGACCCTGTTCGGCAACGCGATCACGCCTGGCCGGGGTTTCCGCGACGGACCGTTCTCGTCCGAGGTCGAGCTGCGCGAGCTGGTCGACATGGCTGAGCAACGCGGGGTGGTCGAACACGACGAGCGGCAGATGATCCAGTCGGTGTTCGACCTCAGCAACACCATCGCGCGCGAGGTGATGGTGCCGCGCACCGAGGTCGTCTGGATCGAAGGCGCCAAGACGATCCGGCAGGGGCTCGCGCTCGCGCTGCGCAGCGGGTTCTCCCGCATCCCGGTGATCGGCGAGAACCTCGACGACATCGTGGGCGTCGTCTATCTCAAAGACATGGCGCGCCGAGCGCAGGACACCGAGCGGGCCAAGACCACGACGGTGGACGAGGTCATGCGGCCGGTGACGTACGTCCCGGAGTCCAAACCGGTCGACGAGCTGCTGCGAGAGATGCAGGCGGCCCGCTCGCACATCGCGGTGGTGGTCGACGAGTACGGCGGCACAGCAGGCATCGTCACCATCGAGGACATCCTCGAGGAGATCGTCGGTGAGATCACCGACGAGTACGACGTCGAGCGGGCGCCCGTCGAGCGCTTGGACGAGGACACCGCACGCGTGACCGCTCGGTTGGCCGTAGAGGACCTCGCTGACATCTTCGGCGTCGACCTACCCGACCGCGACGACGTGGAGACGGTCGGCGGACTGCTGGCCGAGGCGCTGGGACGGGTGCCCATTCCGGGGTCCAGTGCAGTTGTGCACGGCTTGGAACTGACGGCAGAAGACGTCGGCGGACGCCGCAATCGCATCGACAGCGTGTTGGTGCACCGGCTGCCGCCGGCGGACGACAACGAAGAGCAGGACCGCGACGCGGAGGCAGCGAGCACCCAATGAGCATGGATCCGGAGGATCAGAAGCTGATCACCCTTGCTCGCTCCGCGCGCGCCCGTACTGGCGCGGCGCAGGGCGCGGCGGTGCGTGACGGAGATGGCCGCACCTACGTCGCTGCCACCGTCGACCTGCCGTCGTTGCAGCTGTCTGCGTTACAGGTGGCGGTGGCGATGGCGGTCTCGTCCGGCGCGCCGGGGCTGGAGGCGGCGGCCGTGCTCGGTGCCGACCCGACCGACCCCGTGGGAGAGGCGGCGGCTCGTGACGTCGCCGCCGAAGTCACGATCCTGCACGCCCTTCCCGACGGGGCGCTGGCCTCTTAGCTGGGCTACGCCGGCGCCACGACTTGCTGCGGCTCGAAGCTTGCGAGCATCGCCTCGAGCGCGGCCTGGTCCGGGCCGACGAACTCCGATGCGGTGGGCGCCAGCGAGACGTTCTCGAGCATGCCGGCCGTGTTCTCGTGAATCGGCGGCAGGTGCACGCTGAAGATCCATGACGGGTCGAGGTCGCGCACCGGCGAGAGTGACTGCTGGAAGCGCGCCGGATCGACCTGCTGCACCCACGGGCTGTCGACGCTCGACCACAGCAACTGGGCGTTTCGCAGGTCGTCGGCCGGCACTGCGGCAACGTTGGTCGCGCACGCATACTCCACGCTCGCCAGCGGGGCGCCGAAGCAGTCGGAGCTGAACAGCACGCCCGACTTGCCGTCGAAGACGCCGACCGTGGCCGCGCTGTCCCATAGCGGCGGACGGATGCCGGTGAGTGTCCGGTCCCCGACGTCGAGGCGCTGTCCGGGGTTGAGCAGGTAGACGCGGTCCATGGGCAGCGGCCGCTCGGTGGACATGATTCCGGCGCCGCCGAATGTGGTGACGACGCGCGCGTGGGGGGCTGCGTCCAGCAGGCTGAACAGCCCCCCGGTGTGGTCGCGATCCGGGTGCGTCAGCCAGATCCACCGCACGTCCTTCGGGTCGATCACCTCAGCGAGGCTCGACACGAAGTCGCGGTCAGGCAGGCCCAGGCCGGTGTCGATGACGACCGGTTGGGCGGCGTGCAGGAGGAACGCGTTGATCGGCAGGAAGCCGAGGCCGGGGATCTCCATGTGGTCGTTGAAGACCGTGACGTCCGGATGTGG
>DATFTS010000164.1:0-5961 GCA_035261645.1 Jatrophihabitans sp.
GTTGGTGTGGCAGCGTTACGCCGAAGCCGCGCCACGGCTGCTCGGGTAGACTTCGCCAGGTTGTTTGGCCAGGTAGCTCAGTTGGTACGAGCGTCCGCCTGAAAAGCGGAAGGTCGACAGTTCGATCCTGTCCCTGGCCACGTCAAGTGATCAGTCGCGGGTTGCCGAACCGGCCTGGTGCGACTCGTATGCGGCGCGGAATGCCTCGCGCAGCGCCGGGTGCTTCGAGAACAGATTCATCATGGCGGTGTTCTCCACCCGCAGGCCGCTCACCCGAGTAGCCGTCGTGACGGTCGCGCGGCGCTGCCCGCCGCCGAGCAGGGCCATCTCGCCGACGATGTCACCCGGCCCGAGCGTGGCCACCTGCTCGCGGACGTAGAACACCCGCGCCTCGCCGTCAGTGAGGACGTACACCGCATCCGCCGGAATGCCCTGCTCCACGAGCGGCCAGCCCGCGGGAAGGGTGAACGGGCCGCCGGCGTCTACGAGCGCTGCGACGTCGTCCTTGCTGCAGTCCGCGAACGTCGTATACCCGCTCAGCTGGGACACCAGTTCTCGCTTGTCGGCCCCGGCCATGTCACTCCTCGCTGCCTCGACACCCCTGCGCGCCGAGCGTAAGGCAACGCCGCGGGGGGTGCCTGTCGAAACGAGCCCTATAGAAACGAGCCCTGTCGAAACGAGCGCCCGGGCTAGTCCTCCGTCGCTCCGCGCCCGGACGGCGCGGTGTCGCGTTGCGGCGCGAGATGCGCGACATCGACCGGCGCTGCGCTCGCTGCCGACCCGGCGATCGTGGCTGCGCTCGGCTGCTGCTCAGGGTCAGCCGCAGCACTTCTGGCATCGGCCATCGCACGCGCCTGCTGACCCGACATCATGCGCAGCGGCACCTCTTTGAGCATGAACGAGAGCACGACCGCGATCACGAGCACGCACGCACCCACGAGGAAAACAGTGTCCATCGCGTCCGAGAAGCCGACGAGGATCGGATGCCGCACCCGCTCAGGCAACGTCGAGATACCGCTCGTGTTGTTGATGCTGAAGTTCTGCGGAACGCGTACATGATTTTTCGCCAACTCGTGCGCGATGTTTGACGCGGCGTTGCTGAACAGGATCGACAGGAAGATGGCAGTACCCAGCGAACCGCCGACCTGCCGGAAGAACGTCACCGCTGACGTGGCGACCCCCATGTCCCGCGGCTCGACCGCATTCTGCATGGCGAGCACGATGCTCTGCATGTTCATGCCGAGGCCCATGCCGAAGATCGCCATGTAGATGTCGGTCTGCCAGAGCGGGGTGTCGGCGCCGACGCGGGTCATGAGGAGCAGCCCGAGCACCATCAGGATCGAGCCGATAACCGGGAAGATCTTGTAGCGGCCGGTGCGTGAGGTGAATTGCCCGGACGCCAGCGACGCGGCCATCATGCCGGCGATCAACGGTAAGAGCAGCAAGCCGGCCTTCGTCGGGGACGCGCCCTTGACGATCTGCAGGTAGAGCGGGATGGACGAGATGCCGCCGAACATCCCCATACCGATAACGGCCGCCTGGGCCGAGCCGACGGCGAAGACGCTGTTGCGGAACAGCCGCAATGGCAGCAGCGCCTCGTCGCCCATGCGTGCTTCGACTCTCACGAACGCGACAAGGCCCACCGCACCGAGCAGGTAGCAGGTGTACGCGGGACCTGAGCCCCACCCCCAGGTGCGGCCCTGCTCGGCGATGATCAGCAGGGGCACCAGGCCGACGACGAGCATCGCGGCACCGAGCCAATCGATGCGGTGTTGACGACGAACGTGGTCGAGCTTGAGCACCGCCTCGACGACGACCAGCGCGAGAATGCCGATAGGCACGTTGATGTAGAAGATCCAGCGCCAGCCCGGGATACCGAGGATGTGCGCCTGCCCGGCGAAGAATCCGCCGACCACCGGACCCAGGACCGAGGACGTGGCGAACACCGCCATGAAGTAGCCCTGGTACCGCGCGCGCTCCCGCGGCGGAATTATGTCGCCGATGATCGCCAGGGCCAGTGGCATCAGGCCGCCGGCGCCGATGCCCTGGAACGCACGGAACGCGGCGAGCATGTACATGTTCTGCGCGAGCCCGCACAGTGCAGACCCGACGATGAAGATCGAGATCGCAAGCATGAAGAACGGCTTGCGCCCATAGATGTCGGACAGCTTGCCGAACAACGGCGTCGAGATCGTTGACGTGATCAGGAACGCTGTTGTCACCCAGGCCTGGACGGACAGGCCGTTCAGATCGTCGCCGATCGTCCGGATCGCCGTCGCGACGATCGTCTGATCGAGCGCAGCGAGGAACATGCCCAGGATCAACCCGGACAAGATCGTCATGATCTGCTTGTGGGACAGCGCTCCCGGCTGAACGATGTCTTGCGTGGTCGACGGCGCGGCCATCAGTTTCGGCTCCCTGCTCGACCGGCTCGGGTCGCGAGCCGGTCGGTGATCAACGTGCTGTTGGCGGCCTCGTAGGCCGCGTTGAAGCGGTGCAGCATGCTGGCAAAACGTCGCAGTTCAGCGTCGGACCAGCCGTCGAGCACCCGGTTGAAGAAATCCAACCGGATTTGATCATTTTCGGCCAGTACCGCGTCAGCCTTCGGCGTCAGCGCGAGCAGGCTGGCCCGCCCGTCGTCCGGGTCGGCACGCCGCTCGATAAAGCCGTCCTTCACCAGCGCCGCAACCTGTCGACTCACCGTGGACGGGTCTGACTGCAGATGCTCGGCGAGCTCGGTTGCCCGCGGCTGGCCGCAGTTCTGGATGCACTTGAGCACCATGTGTGCCGACCACTCGACGTCGTGCTCGGCAGCGGCAAGCATCCGGCTTCGTGCCTTGCTGAAGCTTCGCCACAGCGAAATGAGGTTGTCCGCCACCTCGGCGACGTCCTCACGGACAGGGGCGACGGGCTTGTCGGCAAGATCTGTCATCAGTTGGTAGCGGCCCGGTCTCGTTGCTTGACGAATACAACTAGTTGTCTAGTACAAGTATCACAGAATCCTCACACACCGCAACTAACCACCCTCAAGATCTGGTTACCCGCCCGGCCAGCACCCGTCCTCGGCCTATGCGTGCTCTGTGGCGGCCGCGGATTGCAGGCCGAGCAGGTCGACCGCCTGCCGGCGCATCTCCACCTTGCGCACCTTGCCCGTCACGGTCATCGGGAACTCGTCGACGACGTGGACGTAGCGCGGGATCTTGTAGTGCGCCAGCTTGCCGGTGCAGAAATCTCGCAACGAATCGGCGTCCAGCGCGGCCCCCGGGCGCAGCCGCACCCAGGCCATCAGCTCCTCGCCGTACTTCTCGTCCGGGACGCCGATCACCTGCGCGTCGAGGATGTCCGGGTGTGCGTAGAGGAACTCCTCGATCTCACGCGGGTAGACGTTCTCGCCGCCGCGGATGACCATGTCCTTGATCCGCCCGACGATGTTGACGTAGCCCTCGCTGTCCATCGTGGCGAGATCGCCGGTGTGCATCCACCCCCGTTCCAGCACCTCGGCCGTCTTCTCCGGCTCATCCCAGTAGCCGATCATCACCGAGTACCCGCGGGTGCACAGCTCACCAGGCTCACCGTTGGGCACGGGCAGGCCGGTTTCCGGATCGACGACCATCACCTCCACGTGCGGATGGACGCGACCGACGGTCGACGTCCGGCGATCGAGTGAATCGTCCTTGCGGGTCTGCGTCGACACCGGCGAGGTCTCCGTCATGCCGTAACAGATGGTCACCTCCTCCATGTGCATGTCGGTGATGACCCGCTTCATCACCTCGACGGGGCACGGCGAGCCCGCCATACATCCGGTGCGCAACGAGCCGAGGTCGTACTCGGGGAAGTTCGGCAGCGACAGCTGCGCGATGAACATCGTCGGGACGCCGTAGAGCGACGTGCACCGCTCGTCCTGTACCGCCTGCAGAGTGGCGCCCGGATCGAATCCAGGTGCAGGGATGACCACGCACGCGCCGTGCGAGGTGGCCGCCAGGTTGCCCATGACCATGCCGAAGCAGTGGTAGAAGGGCACCGGTACGCAGATGCGGTCGGCCTCGGTGTAGCTCATCCCTTCGCCGACGAAGTAGCCGTTGTTCAGGATGTTGTGGTGGCTGAGGGTCGCGCCCTTCGGGAAGCCGGTGGTGCCCGAGGTGTACTGGATGTTGATCGGGTCGTCAAAGGACAGCTGCGCCGAGCGCTCGGCGGCGGCGTCGCCGGTGACGGACGCCGCATCGGCGCGAAGCCCCTGCCAGCTCTCGTCCCCGATGAACACGACGTCGCGCAGCACCGGCAGCTGCGGCCGGACCTCGGCGATCATCGCCCGGTAGTCGCTGGTCTTGAATGCGGTGGCCGAGATCAGTGTGCCGATGCTGGCCTGGCGCAGCACGTACTCGAGCTCGTGGGTGCGGTAGGCCGGGTTGATGTTGACCAGAATCGCGCCGATCCGTGCCGTCGCGTACTGCACGAGGAACCACTCGGCGCAGTTCGGCGCCCAGATCCCGACCCGGTCGCCCTGGGCGACGTCACGAGCCAGCAGTGCGCGGGCCAACTCGTCCACAGCCGCGTCGAGCTCGGCGTAGGTGAATCGCCGGCCGGTCGGGACGTCGACCAGCGCCTCACGCTCCCCGAACCGCGCGACCGTCGCGCGCAGGTTGGCGTCGATCGTCTGGCCGAGCAGTGGCTTGCTCGACGTGCCACTGGCGTAGGAAAGCCGAACCATGACGCCAGCGTAGTGGCGCTGATCACACCGGCCGCCAGTCGCTTTCAGGACGGCGGAGCGGCGTCACGCCCGGACAAAGCCCGGACAAAATGGCGCCGCCCGCAAGACCTCCGGCTCGGGTCTTGCGGGCGGCGACGGGTGGACGTGCTAGCCGTCTACCGAGGCAGTGTTGCCGTCAAGCAGCGAACGAACCTCGGACTCGCGGTAGCGGCGGTGCCCGCCGAGGGTGCGAATCGAGGTGAGCTTGCCGGCCTTGGCCCAACGCGTCACGGTCTTCGGGTCGACGCGGAACAGCGTCGCGACCTCTGATGGCGTGAGGAGAGCCTCGGTCTCCGGACGATGGCGAACCGTCGTCATAGTGGTGCCGCCCTTCTGGGGAATCGTCACGTGGAGTCCTGTTCCACGCGAACGACGCCAAGTATGCATAAGGTGAAGTCCGGTGCCCATAGCTGCGCACGCAACTGTCCACTCTGTGCCAGGCAAGCCGGGCCTGTCCGGTTTTTTCCCGGGTTCAAATCGGATGTTTCTGGACACTTCAGGACACGCCTCGCCGGTGTGCGGCAGCCCTTCCACGCGGAGTACGCTTGCGTCACGACATGACAACTTCCCCGGCGCGGACGTCGGCTTTGAGCCAGGCGATCGGCGCTGGATGAGCGCGCGAGCGAGGGGGTCGAGCCATGGGGCGCGGCCGTGCGAAGGCCAAGCAGCAAAAAGTGGCCCGCGAACTGAAGTACAACACCCATTTCACCGACCTCGACGCGCTTCAGCGCGAACTCGGCTCCCCGGATGCCGCTCCTCCCACGTCCGAGAAGGACGAAGAGGAGTACGAGGACGAGTACGAGGACTGGACCGGCACAGAGCGCTGATTCTGGGCGCTCTCGCCCGGCGCGCACCGCGCTGCCCTGCCTGGGTCACGGTGCGTAGCGGTGTTGATCACCTGACGTGATCAACACAATTCGTGCCGTCGCGCTTTCAGCAGCGGTGGCACGCTAACACCAGGTCGCCGCAGCGCCGGCGTAGTCCGCGGCCAGCTGCACGCGGGCAGGCGCCGTCGCGTCGTCGGCGGCTCGCACGACGCCGAGTTCCCATGCCGGGACGCCGCGTACGGCGAGCAGGCCAAGCGCGTCCGGGACAGCCGGCGCCGGGAGCACCGCGACCATCCCGACGCCCAGGTTGAAGGTCAGCTCCAGCTCGGCGCGCGGCACGTCGCCGGTGGCGCGGATCAGCTCGAAGATGGGCTGCGGGCTCCACGT
>DATFTS010000165.1:0-5900 GCA_035261645.1 Jatrophihabitans sp.
GTACAGGTCGAGCATCTCCGCGTGCCCGTCCTTGCCCGGCTCGGCCCAGTCGAGGATCGCCGAGCGGTAGGCACGTGGATCTTGCGGATCGATCATCTGGCTGGTGTCCCACCCGTGGCCGGCGAACTCCGCCAGCCGGCCGCGACCGGTCGCCGCGGCGAGCTCCGGCTCGGGGTGCGAGGTGAAGAACGGCCACCGGGTGGACGCGGCCCACTCCTCGCCCATCCAGAGCATCGGCGTGAACGGCGAGGTCAGCAGCAGGACGGCGCCCACCCGCAGCAGTTCCGGGGTGATCAGTTCGGGCAGCCGGTCGCCGACGGCGCGGTTGCCGACCTGATCATGGTTCTGCAGGCAGACGACGAACTGCCGGCCGTGTTGGCGTCTCGGGTCGATCGGGGCGCCCCACACCTTGCGGCGAAAGGTCGAGTAGGTGCCGTCGTGCAGGAAGGCGCGGGTGAAGGTCTTCGCCAGCACTGCCAGCGAACCGAAGTCGCAGTAGTAGCCCTGTCGCTCTCCGGTGAGCAGTGCGTGCAGGGCATGGTGGACGTCGTCGTCCCACTGTGCGGTCAGGCCGTAGCCGCCCTGCTCGCGCGGCGTGATCATGATCGGGTCGTTCAGGTCCGACTCGGCGATGAGGCTCAGCGGCCGGGCAACGGCCTCGGCCAGCTCGTCGGTCTCTGCCGACATCGCCGCCAGGATGTGGGTCGGCGACTCGTCCTGGAGTGCGTGGACGGCGTCGAGACGCAGCCCGTCGACGTGGTAGTCGCGCAGCCACATCAACGCGTTGTCGATGATGAACCGGCGCACCTGCGGGTTCTCGACATTGACGAGTTCACCCCACGTGTTGCGCCCCGACTTCAGGTACGGGCCGAAGCGCGGCAAGTAGTTCCCGGACGGGCCGAGGTGGTTGTAGACCACATCGAGCACGACCGCCAGCCCGGAGCGGTGCGCGGCGTCGACGAACCGTTTGAGCCCGTCCGGGCCTCCGTACGCCTCGTGCACCGCGTACCACAGGACGCCGTCGTAGCCCCAGTTCCACACGCCGTTGAAGTCGTTGACCGGCAGCAGTTCGACGTGAGTGACGCCGAGGTCGACGAGGTGGTCGAGTCGTTCGATCGCGGAGTCGAAGGTGCCGTCCGGCGTGAACGTGCCGATGTGCAGCTCGTAGATGACCGCCGCCGAGAGGTCGCGGCCCTGCCAGTCGCGGTCGTGCCACGCGTATGCGTCCTGGTCGTAGATCCGGCTCGGGCCGTGCACGCCGTGGGGCTGCCACCGCGATGCAGGATCGGGTAGCGCCTCGTCGCTGTCGTCCAGCACGAAGGCGTAGTCGGTGCCCGGCGGAAGTTCCGGCCCGGACCACCAGCCATCGGCCTCGGCGGCCATCGGCGTGTCGGTGCCGTTGGCCCGCACTCGCACCGCAGACGCGTTCGGCGCCCAGACCCGGATCTCGCTCACGGGCTCAACCCTGCCCTGTGAGCGGACGCTACAAACACCTAGCCTGCGTACATGGCGAAGGACAAGGTTCGCAACGCCCTACGCGTTCCGCCCGGCCCAGTGGACCTCGCGGCCTACGACCCGTCGGCCAAGCCCGTCCGGCGCAACAAGCGCGATCACAGTGCGCAGATGCGCAACATGCAGGAGCGCCTCTGGGCCGAGTCGACGGCCGGGGGCACGCGCCGCGTGCTACTCGTCCTGCAGGGGATGGACACCGCCGGGAAGGGCGGCGTCACCGAGCACGTCGTCGGACGGTTCGGCCCGATCGGCGTCCAGTACACCGCGTTCAAGAAACCGACGGAGGAGGAGCTGGCGCATGACTTCCTCTGGCGGATCCGCAAGCGCCTGCCGGCACCTGGCAACGTCGCGGTGTTCGACCGCTCGCATTACGAGGACGTCTTGGTCACGCGCGTGCACGGGCTGGTGCCCTATGAGGTGTGGCGGGCGCGCTACGGCATGATCAATGACTTCGAGCGCGAGCTCGTCGCGAACGGTACGACGATCGTCAAGTGCTTCCTGCACATCAGCTACGAGACGCAGCGCAAGCGGCTGCTCGCCCGCCTTGAGAATCCGGACAAACACTGGAAGTTCAACGAGGCTGACATCGACGAGCGGCGATACTGGCCCGATTACATGGCGGCGTACGCGGATGCGCTGGAAAGGTGCACCACGCCGGACGCGCCGTGGTACGTCGTGCCGAGTGACCACAAGCCTTACCGGAACTGGCTCGTCGCCGAACTGCTGCGCGAAGTGTTCAAGGAACTGAACCCGCAGTACCCGCATCCGCCGCTGGACGTGCCTGCCCTCAAGGCTCGCCTCGCCCCACCCAACTGACCTTCACCCAACTGACCCCACCCAACTGACTCAGCGCACGAGGAGTGCGACGGGGTAGGTGTCGAGCAGTTCGCCGAGGGGTATCTCCCGCGGCGTCCGGCGCCCGGTGATCACGTCGGTGGCCGGGCCGCCGACGTCGATCGTCGTGTCGCCCCAACCGCCGGCCCGCTCGAGTGTGACCGGCAGCCGGGTCGCCACCGTCATCGCACCGCCGCGGTCGAAGGCGATTGCGTGCTCGGCCGCCGACCCGGCGGGGAACAGCGGCGCGTAGCCGGAGAACAGGTCCGGCCAGTCGCGGCGCAGCCGCAGCGTGCGCGACACGACCCATAGCTTGGCCGCGCCGGACGCGTCGATGGGTGGCGGGTCGTTGAAGCCGTCGAGGTCGTCGAGCAACGCGCGGCGCGCTTCGAAATCGACTGGGCGGCGGTTGTCCGGATCGACGAGCGAGTCCTCCCAGAGCTCGGTGCCCTGGTAGACGTCGGGCGTGCCCGGCATCGTCAGCTGCACGAGCTTCTGGCTCAGCGAGTTCGTCCAGCCGTACGGCGTGATCTGGTCGATCATCGCCGCGAGCGCGGCGTGCACGTCGGGCCGGTCGTAGCCAGCGTCCACCGCCGCGTGCACTGCCGTTTCGAACTCCGCGTTCGGGTTGGTCCACGTGGTGGAGGTGGCGGCCTCGCGCATCGCCTTCTCCGCGTAGGCGTGCATCCTGTCCCGCGAGATGAAGCCGGCGCCGAGGAAGGTCTGCCAGAGCAGATAGGCGAACGGAGCGTCGGAGAGCGGAACGTCGGACATCAGCTTGCGCGCGAGGGACGCCCACTCATCGGGCAGCTCCGTCAACACGGCGAGCCTCGCTCGTACGTCCTCGCCGCGCTTGGTGTCGTGGGTGGACAAGGTCGTCATCCCACCAGGCGCACGCGCCTGACGGAGCGCCTGCGCCACGTGGAAAGCGTCGACCTCGGAGCCGAACCGGCCAGGATTGCCGCCCACCTCGTTGAGCGCCACGAACCGCGGATAGCGGTAGTACGCGGTGTCCTCGACGCCCTTCGCCATGACGGCACCGGACGTCTGCTCGAAGCGCGTGCACAGCTCGTCGGCGGGGTCGGCGAGTCGCGGTGCGAGCGCGTCGATCGAGTCGGCCAGATCGGGACGGGCAGCCCGGGCGCGCTCGATGGCGGTGGCGAGATACTCCGCGCCGTCGGGCAGATAGGACCGGTACACCGGGAACGCGACGAGCAACTCGGCGAGCGCCTCGGCTGCGCGATCGACGACGGGAACCAGCCGCGCGAGCCGCGACACCTCCGCTTGCAGGATCGTCTGCACGGCGCCCCGCTTGCCCTCTTGCACGTGATCCTCGATGTTGCGCTGGTCTCCGGTCAGCTCGCGATAGAGCGCATCGAACGCCGGCTCGGCAGCCGGGTCGATGAACACGCCGGCGACCTCGGCGAGCGCGTCGTAACCGGTGGTGCCGTCGACCGGCCAGCTGTCGGGCAACTGCTCGCCGGGTTCGAGGATCTTCTCCACCAGCAGCCAGAACGGCCGGCCGGCGAGTTCGCGCAGGCGGGTCAAGTACTGCCGCGGGTAGGCCAGGCCGTCCGGGTGGTCGACGCGCAGGCCGGTGATGCCGTCCTCACGCAGCCAGCGCGCGATCTGCGCATGCGTCGCCTCGAACACGACTTCGTCCTCGACCCGAAGACCGGCCAGCGTCGAGACGGCGAAGAAGCGCCGGTAGTTCTGCTCGGTGTCGGCGCGCCGGTAGTTCGCCAGCTCGTAGTGCTGTCGGGCGTGCACTTCGGCTGCGGTCTCTCCGGGCTGCGGCCCGGTACCCGGGGCGATGGGGTAGCGGTGCTCGAAGTAGCGCAGTTCGTCGTCGACGACGCTCAACTGGTCGTCGGTGAAGTCGTCACCGAGCACGGGCAACAGCAGCCGGCCGCGCGACCAGTCGATGTCGAACCAGCGGGCGTACTGCGAGTCGCGGCCGAACTTGAGCACGTCCCACCACGCCTTGTTCTGCGCCGCGTCGGCGACGCCGGTGTGGTTGGGCACGATGTCGACCAGCACGCCGATGCCGCGCGAGCGCGAAGCGGCGAGGAACCGGGTCCAGCCGTCGACCCCGCCGCGCTGCGGGTCGACGGTGTCGAAGGCCACCACGTCGTAACCGTGGTCGGAGCCCCGGGTGGAGGGCAGCAACGGCGACAGGTAGGCGGTGGCGACGCCGAGGGTGGCGAGGTAGTCGCAGGCATCGGCGGCTGCGTACAGATCGAATGACGGACGTACCTGCAGCCGATACGTCGATGTGGGGGCGTCGGGCATCTACGCCGTCCGCCGCAGCACCATCAGCGCCCGCGGCCCGACGGAGACGGTCTCGCCTGCTTTGACGATCGTCTCGGGCGCGTCGTCGTCCATCGTGTCGATCACGACCTGCCACTCCTTGGCGTAGTCGTCCGTCGGCACCGCGAAATCGATGGCCTCGTCGTGCGCGGAGAAGCAGAGGTAGAACGAGTCGTCGGTGACGCGCTGCCCGCGGGTGTCGACGTCGGAGATGCCGTCGCCGTTCAGGAAGACCGCGATGGTGCGGCCGAACCGGGATTCCCAGTCGTCCTCAGTCATCGCCTGACTGTCGGGGGTGAACCAGGCGATGTCCGGCAACCGGTCGCCGCGGCGAACCGGGCGACCGTCGAAGAAGCGGCGGCGGCGAAACACCGGATGCTCGTGCCGCAGGGCCGCGACCCGACGCGTGTACGCGAGCAGGTCCTCCTCGATCGACGACCAGTCGATCCAGGCGAGCTCGTTGTCCTGGCAGTAGGCGTTGTTGTTGCCGCGCTGTGTGCGCCCCAGTTCGTCGCCGTGGCACATCATCGGCACACCCTGGCTGAGGAACAGAGTGGCGATGAAGTTGCGTCGCTGCCGCGCGCGCAGTTTGCGCACTTCCGGGTCGTCGGTCTCACCCTCGACACCGCAGTTCCACGAGCGGTTGTAGCTCTCGCCGTCGGCGTTGTCGTCCTTGTTGGCCTCGTTGTGTTTCTCGTTGTACGAAACCAGATCGCGCAACGTGAACCCGTCGTGCGCCGTGACGAAGTTGATGCTGGCCCACGGCCGGCGGCTGGAGGTCTCGTACAGGTCGGCAGAACCGGTGAGCCGGGCGGCGAACTCGCCGACCGTGCCCGGTTCGCCACGCCAGAAGTCGCGGACGGTGTCGCGGTACTTGCCGTTCCACTCGGTCCACTGCGGCGGGAAGTTGCCCACTTGGTAGCCGCCGGGCCCGACGTCCCAGGGCTCGGCGATCAACTTCACCTGGCTGACGACCGGGTCCTGCTGCACCAGGTCGAAGAACGAGGACAGCCTGTCGACGTCATAGAACTCGCGCGCGAGCGTGGCCGCGAGGTCGAACCTGAAGCCGTCGACGTGCATCTCGAGCACCCAGTAGCGCAGCGAGTCCATGATCAACTGCAGCGCGTGCGGGTGCCGCACGTTCAGGCTGTTACCCGTGCCGGTGTAATCCATGTAGTAGCGCGGGTCGTCCTCCATCAACCGGTAGTAGGCCGGGTTGTCGATCCCGCGGAAGCTCAGCGTCG
>DATFTS010000166.1:0-12591 GCA_035261645.1 Jatrophihabitans sp.
AGGGCCTGATCGAGGTCGCGGCTGCCGGCCGGGTCGATCGTGACGAACGGGATGTCGGAGGCGTCATCGGCTGGTAGCTCGATGCTCTTTGCACGTTGCTCTGCCTCGGCCAGGCACTCCGACGCGAAGTCGCCGGGCACCTCCAGCTCCTTCCGCAGGGCGGAGAAGTTCAGAGGTGCACCGGCGACTCGGTGCTTCATGTGTTCAGTTTGACGACGTGACGAACGACTAGCTCGACGCCTTCTTGGCCGGGGTGCGCTTGGCCGCGGTCTTGCGAGCAGGAGCCTTGCGAGCGGTCGTCTTCTTGGCAGCGGCCTTGCGAGCCGTTGTCTTCTTGGCAGCAGCCTTCTTGGCTGGCGCCTTCTTCGCCGCGGTCTTCTTCGCCGCGGTCTTGCGCGCGGTGGTCTTGCGCGCGGTGGTCTTCTTCGCCGCGGTCTTTCTCGCTGTTGTCTTTCTTGCGGCCGTCTTCTTGGCTGTTGTCTTCTTTGCGGCGGCGCGCTTGGCAGGAGCCTTCTTGGCTGCTGACTTGCGTGCCGTCGTCTTCTTGGCAGCGGCCTTACGTGTTGCCTTCTTTGCAGGTGCGGTCATGCGGTTGCCTCCTCGGCGACTGTTGTCGACGAATTACTTCGTCGCTGCGACTTAGTTGACGATGACGTTGCGTCTGCGTCAACACGACGCGCCGTTACTTTGCGACGCATCGTTGGTGCGGCATACAACATCACTATCGATGTGATCAGCACGATCACATCGATTCGCATATGCCGCGAGAGTTTCACGACCGCGATCTTTCTCGACAGTTGCACCACTATCAAGAGGGAACAACGAAAGAAATTGAGCGAGCGCGAACCATACTGAAAGGTATGGAGTGACGAGTGACGCTTCGAACGAACGCGACGCGCTTCGCAAGCAACGTTCAAGACGTGACGTAACGCGACGAACAACACCAACGACCACACGCTGCGACGGCACAACATGAAGGTCGACGACGAAGACAGCGAACGCTCCAACATCAACGCCCGAACGCTCGAACATCAACGCCCGAACGCTCGAACGCTCGAACATCAACCGAGAATGCGACGAGCACTCCCGAGATCGACAACGACTCATCGCGTGCGCGTCGTCCGCTTTTCCTCCGCGCGGGACGCTGTGCGACGCGAGCAACGTCCGTACCGGAGGAAGAGCTCGAACGGAACGAACACTCTTCCTCCGCTGGGGACACTCAGCGGCAGCCACAGCGTGCCTAGCGGAGGAAAAGCAGCCGGTGGGGGTGGGTGGGGTCGGACATCTCCCCCGGTCCCGGCCGATCAAGTAGGGCGACGGACGAGTCGACCTGTAAGCCGGATCATGTCCCGGCATCGAGTGCCGGTGACGGCCATCCATCTCGGCCTGCCGTTGCCGACAGGCTCTAGCGGTCTACCCGCAGGCTCGGGCGGGCCGCCCTCGAACGCCTGCGCGAGCCGGGACCTGCCCGGCTCTTCTTGACCTTGCTCCAGGTGGGGTTTACCTAGCCGCTCCGGTCGCCCGGAACGCTGGTGGTCTCTTACACCACCGTTTCACCCTTGCCGGCACTCGCGTGCCGGCGGTCTGTTTTCTGTGGCACTGTCCCGCGGGTCACCCCGGGTTGCCGTTAGCAACCACCTTGCCCTGTGGAGTCCGGACTTTCCTCGGCGCGACCAGTGGTCGCGACGCGGCCGTCCGGTCGACTCGTCCGCCGCAACTATCCATGATACGGCCTACGCTGAATCCATGCCCGAGCCAACTGGAGCCGAGCTCGACGAGATCCGCAACCATCGCGACGAGCTGCGTGCGAAGTACCTCACCGACAAGGCAAGCCGGCCGCCGTCCATGGCACGCGGCATTCACCACGCGGCGTTCGTGTGCAGGGACGTCGAGGAGACGATCCGCTTCTACCAGGAGTTCCTCGGCTTCCCGCTGGTCGAGCTGGTCGAGAACCGCGACTACAAGGGGTCGAGTCATTTCTTCTTCGACCTCGGTAACCGCAACCTGCTCGGCTTCTTCGACTTCCCCGGCCACGACCACGAGCCGTACAAAGAGACGATCGGCGCGCTGCAGCACATGGCGATCTCGGTGACGTCCGAGCAGTTCGAGCGAGCGAAGGCGAAGCTCGACGACGCCGGCATCGACTATCTCGGACCCGATCGAGGCGCCGACGACAGCTTGTACTTCCGCGACCCGAACGGCATGGGCATCGAGCTTTACCGCGAGCAGCTCGGCCGGTTCGAGGGCAGCGAGCTGCTCTAACCCGACACCTGGAGTCCGGCCCACAGGCCGACCACTGCAAGGACGAGCGCCGGCGGTACGGTCAGCGCTCCCAACCGCAGGAACTGGCCGAGCGCGGGATCCGCGTCGTACGAGCGTGCGACCCGTCGCCACAGCAGCGTGGCGAGCGATCCCATGTAGGTGAGATTGGGTCCGATGTTGACGCCGATCAGCGCGGCGAGCACGGGCCCTGGACCGCCGGCGGCAACGAGCGGGACGACGGCGAGCACGGCCGGCAGGTTGTTCACGATGTTGGACAGCACTGCAGCAACCGCAGCCACACCCAGCAGCGCGGGCAGCGACTCGCCACTGGGCAGGATCGACGTGAGCTTGTGATCCAACCCGTTCGTGAGCACCGCCTCGACGACGACGTCGAGCGCGAGGACGAAGAGGCAGAACAGCGGGCTCGACGCGGCGACGAGCCGCACCGGCGAGGTGCGACGCTGCGCGAGAGCACGGACCGCCAGAACCAGTGCGCCGCCGAGTGCGGCCCACGCCGGCGCGACACCGAGCAGCGACGTGCCGACGAATCCGGCGAGCGTCAGCGCCACGACGATGACGGTGAAGATAGGCACCCGCACCGGCTCCGGATCGCGGGGTGGGACGAGCGGCGTCGCGAGGTCGCGTCGGAAGAAGACGCGGAAGACGGCGAACTCGGCGGCGATGGCGACGACCCACGGCAGTGCCATCAATGCGGCAAAGTGGGTGAAGGTCAGCCCGCTCGCCGCGAGCGCGAGCAGGTTGGTGAGATTCGATACCGGCAGAAGTAGTGACGCGGTGTTGGCCAGGTGCGTGCACGCATAGACGTGGGGTTGTGACCGCGCCCCCAACCGCGCCACCGTGGCGAACACGACTGGGGTCAGCAGCACCACGGTCGCGTCGAGACTGAGCACGGCAGTGGTCAGCGAGGCTACGACGAACACGCCGACGAGCAGCCGCGTTGGCGAGCCACCGCACGTGCGTGCCACCACTGCCCCGGCCGCCACGAACAGCCCGTCCAGGTCGCACAGATACGCAAGCACGAGCACCGCGGCGAGGAAGCCGACGACCGGGAGCAGCCGCCGCGTCTGATCCCATGCCTGTGACCACGACACCGCTCCGACAACGACGACGAGCACCGCACCGGGCACGGCGACGGCTGCTTCCGGCCAGCCGCGCGGCCGGGCGACGGCGAACGCGAGCACCGCGATCAGCACCGCGATGCTGAGCAGCTCCATGTCAGCGCAAGTGGCTGGTGTCGTTCACGAGCTGCACGGACGGATTCCCGTCGGCGTAGTAGTCGACGATCGAGACCGAAGCGGTGTCGAGGTAGAGCCGGAACAGCGCGGACGTCGGCGCCTCGAGTGCGGCACACACCAGCCACTTGATCGGCGTGACATGCGTGACGACCACGACGGTGCCTTCCGGGTGCGCGGCAAGCACCTTGTCGCGGGCCGCCTCCACCCGCGCCCCAACCACCGCGAACGACTCGCCGTCCGGCGGGGCGACGTCGGGCGAGCTGTACCAGCGGCGCGCCACGTCCGGATCAGTGGCGACGGCCTCGGCCATCGTCATGCCTTCCCAGAGGCCGAAGTCGGTCTCGACGAATTCGTCGACCACTTCCACCGGCACGCCGAGCCGAGCCGCGATCGCGTCGGCCGTCTGGCGCGCACGCAGCAACGGCGAGCTGACGATCGCGGTCACGTCTCCGTAATCCCGTTGAGCCAGGTGCGCGGCTTGTGCGCGGCCGACCTCGTCGAGTGGCAGCTCGTTGCGACCGGAGAGGCGGTGGGTGGCCGAATGCTCAGTGGCGCCGTGACGTACCAGCACGAGGCGAGTGCGACGGCCCGTGGGGGGAGCCCAGCCGGACGGCCGTGCCGAGGCTGCCGAAGCAGACGAGGGTGCCGCAGCAGACGAGGCGGACCCGCGCGGGCGCGGCGTCTTGCCTGCCGCGCGGTCCATCGCCTCGTTGGCCAACCGGTCGGCGCGAGTGTTTTGCGCACGCGGCACCCACTCGAAGGTGACCTCGTCGAACTGCTGACGCAGCGCCGCCGCCTCGCGGGCAAGCTCGCGCATCCCGGGGTGCTTGACCTGCCAGACACCCTTCATCTGCTCGACGACCAACTTGGAGTCCATCCGCACCGCAACGCGTCTCGCTCCGAGCTCATGAGCCGCGCGGAGCCCGGCGATGAGGCCGCGGTACTCGGCCACGTTGTTGGTGGCGGTCCCGATCGCCTCGGAGCGCTCGGCCAGCACCTCGCCGGTGCCGCCGTCGAGCACGACCGCGCCGTAGCCCGCCGGGCCGGGGTTGCCGCGCGATCCTCCGTCGGCCTCGACGATCACCCGCTCGCTCATGCGTGGCCTCGCGGCTGCCGAACGTCCTGCGGTGGGGCCAACACCGTCATATCCCGGACTCGGCCGTGCGGACGAGTACGGCACGGCAGTTGTCGCAGCGCACCACCTCGTCCGGGGCGGCCGCGCGCACCGCTGCGAGTTCACTGCCGGAGAGTTCGATGTGGCACGCCTCGCAGCGGCGCTGTCGGAGCAGCGCCGCACCGGTGCCGCTCTGCGCCCGCGCCCGCTCGTAGAGCGCGAGCAAGTCCGGTGGGATCTCGGTGACGATCGCGGCGCGCTCGGGAGTACGCCGCGCGATAGCCTCGTCGATCTCGGACAGCGCGGCGTCGCGCGCAGCCTCCAGGGCGCGCAGCTGAGCGAGCAGCTCCTCGTGCCGGACGGTCGCGTGATCGGCCGCAGCTTCGGCGCCCTCGGCGCGCTCCATCACGTCCAACAGCTCGTCCTCCAGCGTCGACTGCCGTCGAGCGAGTGTCGCGATCTCGTGCTGCAGGCTCTCCAGCTCGCGCGAAGGTAGGCCACCGGCTTGCAGCCTCGACTCATCGCGGGCTGCGCGCGCCCGAACGGTGTCGACATCGGTCTCCAACCGGCGCTGCTCCTTAGCGATGTCGCCGAGCTGAGTCTGCGCGTCGATGACGTCGTTGTGCAGTTCGCTCGCCCGCTTCTCGGTGTCGGCGATCACGGCTAGTTCGGGCAGGTGTTTGCGACGGTGCGCCAACTGGGCCAACGCGGTGTCCGCGGCTTGCAGGTCAAGCAGGCGCAACTGGGTTGCGGTGTCGGCGTTCACGTACTGACCTGACTCGCTTCCGGTGACGGGACGTGCAACGTCCACGGGTCGGTGACCCGGCGGGACACTCGAATGTCCACGCTAGTGCCGAACCGGTCGACCAGGGCAGCCGCCACCGCATCCAGCCAGGGAGCCTCGGTCGCCCAGTGCGCAGCGTCGATGAGCGCCATCGCGTCCGCCCCGCGCTCGGTCACCGCCTCGACGGCGCGGTGGTGCTTGAGGTCCGCGGTCAGAAACGCGTCGGCGCCAGCCGCTCGGGCCGCCTCGATGTAGTCGGCACCCGAGCCACCACAGACAGCCACCGTGCGCACCGCCCGCTCCGGGTCGCCGGCCGCGCGCACGCCCCACGCTGTGGCGGGCAGGCTCGCCGCGGCGTGCGCGACGAACCGCCGGAGCGGCATCGCGTCGGGCAGGCGGCCGACCCGTCCCGTCCCGCGCGAACTCGGTAACGGCAGCGTCGGAAGCAGGTCGAACGCGGGCTCCTCGTAGGGGTGCGCGGACCGCAAGGCTGCGAGCACGCTGGCCTGCGCCGCACGCGGGACGATCATCTCGACCCGCGTCTCCGGCACCTGCTCGATCGCACCCACCGAGCCGATCGTCGGGTTGGCGCCCTGCAATGGGCGGAAGGTACCGGTGCCGTTGGTCGACCACGCGCACCGGTCATAGTCACCGAGACGCCCCGCCCCCGCAGCGGCGAGTGCGTCGACGAGCGTCTCGGCATCGCCGCACGGCACGAACACGACGAGCTTGTCGTGCGCCTGCGACGAGCGTGCTTCGAGTGGTTCGGTGTCGGCGAGGCCGAGGCACTGCGCCAGTGCATCGGACACGCCGGGACGGGCAACGTCTGCGTTGGTGTGCGCGACGAAGTGGGCGACGCCGGCGCGGATCATGCGGTGGACGAGAGCGCCCTTCGGGTCGTCCACGGGCACGCCGTGCACACCGGTGAGCAGCAGCGGGTGATGCGTCACGAGCAGTTGCGCGCCGACCTCGATCGCCTCGGCGACGGTCGCCGGAACCGGGTCGACCGCCAGCAGCACCCGCTCGACCGGATCGTCACGATCGCCGCAGACCAGGCCGACGGCGTCCCACGGCTCAGCCCAGCGCGGATCGAACCACCCCTCGAGGGCGGTGATCAGCTCACCGACGTCAGGCATCAAGCGAACCTATCGCGAATGGGCGTCGGTACGTCGCGGCGCGTACCCTGTCCGGGACGCCGAGCTTGGAGGGAAGCCCGTGTTGTTCTTCGACGGCGGAGTGGCGCTGATCTTTCTTGCCCTCTGGGTCTTCTGCATCATCGACGTCATCATGACGCCCGAATACTCGTGCCGGAACCTGCCCAAGCTCGCGTGGCTGTTTCTTGTCATCATCCTGGCCGACATCGGCTCGATCGCGTGGCTGGTTGCCGGTCGCCCTTGGGGGCCGGGCCAGCCGGTCGACATGCCGTACAAGGGCAATCGCGGGCGGATGCCGCAAGCCAAGCCGACGCGTGCCACGAATCCCGACGACGACGAAGAGTTCCAGGCGCGTCTGCGCGCGAGGGCCGAGGAGCAGCGCCGCCGCGCCCGCGATGCGCAGCAGCGCGACGAGCCGCCGGCCGAGGACACGCCGACTCCCTGAGGCGCGCCCGGCGGCTGCCCGCCGGGCCATCCTCACGCCCAGCTCCGATGACGATTCCGAGTCAGCGGGGAACGATGGAGAGGGAGGAGAGACTTCGCACGTAAGGGAGAGGCAGCACACCGATGACCGCAACCGAACTCACCCCTGAATCGGGCCTGGACGCGGTGGCCGAGCTGGCAGCGCAGCTGCGCGTCGACTCGATTCGCTCGTCGACCGCCGCAGGCTCGGGCCACCCGACGTCGAGCATGTCGGCAGCCGACCTGTTGGCCGTCCTCATCACCAAACACCTGCGTTACGACTGGGACGACCCCAAGGCCGCCGGCAACGACCACCTGATCTTCTCGAAAGGGCACGCGTCGCCGCTGCTCTACGCGGTGTTCAAGGCGGTGGGCGTGGTCTCCGACGACGAGCTGATGACCGGGTACCGAAGGTTCGGCCAGCGGCTCGAAGGGCACCCCACCCCGGTGCTGCCGTGGGTCGACGTCGCCACCGGTTCGCTCGGGCAGGGCCTGCCCGATGGCGTGGGCGTGGGGCTCGCCGGCAAGTATCTGGATCAACTCCCGTACCGCATCTGGGTGCTGTGCGGCGACAGCGAGATGGCCGAGGGATCGATCTGGGAGGCGCTGGACAAGGCGTCGCACTACAAGCTGTCCAACCTCGTCGTCATGGTGGACGTCAACCGGCTGGGCCAGCGCGGCGAGACCGAACTGGGCTGGGATCTGGACGCGTACGCCCGCCGCGCCGACGCGTTCGGCGCCCGCGTCCTCGAGATCGACGGCCATGACCTGGCCGCGATCGACGAAGCGCTGTCCACGGCCGGCGTGGGCAGCGGCGACCGCCCCACAGTCATCCTTGCCCGGACCATCAAGGGCAAGGGCTTCTCTGAGATCGAGAACAGCCCCGACTGGCACGGCAAGCCGCTGCCGCCGGACATGGCTGAGCGAGCGATCGCCGAACTCGGCGGGGAGCGCAATGTCGTCGTGCGCGGCCCGCGTCCCGAGCCGGCCACTCCCGCGACGCCGTCGGCGCCCGATCCCGAGGCCGCACTGCCGGAGTACCCCGTCGGCGAGAAGATCGCGACCCGCAAGGCGTACGGCGACGCGCTGGTTGCCATCGGCGCACGGGACGGGCGGGTTGTCGCCCTCGATGCCGAAGTGAGCAACTCGACCTACGCGAACGAGTTTGCGCACGCCTACCCACAGCGCTACTTCGAGATGTACATCGCCGAGCAACAGATGGTCGCGGCCGCCACCGGGCTGGCGGTGCGGGGATACCGGCCGTTCGCGTCGACCTTCGCCGCGTTCTTCACCCGTGCCTACGACTTCATCCGCATGGGTGCGATCTCGCGCGCGAACCTCCGGCTGGTGGGTTCACACGCCGGTGTCGAGATCGGCGCAGACGGGCCGTCGCAGATGGCACTCGAGGACCTGTCGATGATGCGGGCGGTGCATGGCTCGACGGTCCTCTACCCCAGTGACGGCACGAGCACGGTGGCCCTCGTCCAGGCGATGGCCGAGACACCGGGCATCAGCTACATGCGCACGACCCGTGGCGGCTACCCGGGGATCTACCCGGGCAGCGAGCAGTTCCCGGTCGGCGGGTCGAAGGTGCTGCGTTCGGGCGAGGACGTGACGCTGATCGGTGCCGGGGTCACGTTGCACGCGTGCCTACAGGCAGCGGACGCATTGAGCGAGGACGGCATCATGGCGCGGGTGATCGACTGTTACTCGGTGAAGCCGATCGACACCGCGACCCTCGCCGCTGCCGCCGAGGCGACGTCCGGACGTGTCGTCGTCGCCGAGGACCATCATCCCGAGGGCGGGCTCGGCTCCGCCGTCATGGCGGCATTGATCGCTACCGGACAGCCGCATCTGTCGATCGAGCACCTTGCGGTGCGCGAGATGCCCGGGTCGGGCACGACCGAGGAGTTGCTCGCGTGGGCCAGCATCGACGCGGAGCACATCGCTGCAGCCGCCCGCCGCCTGCTGGGGAAGGAATGACCGGTCAGGTGCGCAGCGTGTCGGCGGGTGCCGCGCCGTACTGGTCGCGATAGAGCGCCGCGAACCGGTCCGCGCGCGGGAATCCCCATTGCGTGGAGACCGACCCCACCGTAACGCCGGTCGTGGGATCGGCCGCCTGCAGTTGCCGGTGTGCCCCCTCAATGCGCACTCTGCGCAGATAGGCGGTCGGACTCGTGTCGAAGTGCCGGCGAAATCCGCTTTCGAGCGCGGACGGAGTGACGTCAGCCGCCTCGGCGATGTCGGTGAGCGTGATCGGCGACGATGCGTTGGTGTCGATGAACGCGACGGCGCGCCGCAGCGCTGACAGCGGCGCGGCCGCTGGGTCGGAGAACTCGCCGAGATGCATCGTCGTGTTCGGGAACACCGCGAGCGCCAGGTTCGCGAGGTACTCGACCGCGGCGGCGAGCACCAGCGGGTAATCGAGCACCGGGTTCGGCACGTCCATTTGCCGGTACAGCTGGCGCATGGTCGCTCGCCAAGACCGTCCGAGCGAAGGGGACACGGGCGTGACCGAGTCGAATCGCAGCTCCGATGCGGGAAGGCCCGTTCGCTGCTGCGCCACTCGTTCGAGTACCGAGGCCGGCAGCTGAATCACGGCGACGTCGACATCGTCCCAACCCCACCATGCCGAGACCTCCATCGGATATCGCCACACGTCCCCCGTCCCCATCACCGAACGCTGGTCGCGCGTCTCGCAGACGACTCCGCCGTGCAACGTGCATCCGGTCATGAAGGAGTTGAACGGTTCCGTCGACCCTTCCGTACGCATCGTGTGCCGAACCCGCGCGGTCCTGATCTCGCCTGCCTGGTTCATTGCCAGGAGGAAGTCAAAGTTCTCAGGCCGACCGTTGATCCGCACATCGTGGCCCGCCGAGACCGCCTGTTTGAGTGCATCGTGCGCAGGCTCGGGGTCGCGCGTGGACAAGGTCAGGATCGATGCAGGCATCGCCGACGCCCCAGGGTGCTGCGGATGCCGCTGGTTGGGTTCCCTCCGCGTCTTCAACCAACGTAACCCCGCGCGCAGCGAGGAACCAGGTGGCTAGGCGACCGGTAGAGAGCTCGCACTACGTCTCGCGGAGCCGGCGCGACGTGCCATCTGAAATAACACAGATTTGTGTTATTTCAGATGTGTCTGTAGTTTCAAGCGCATGCCCACGGACGCCGAGATCACCTTCGCCGACCACGCAGGCCGTCTGTACGCGCGCCGCTACGGGTTCGCACCGATGGTGGGGCGGCTCATCGGCTACCTGTCCATATGCGAGCCGCGCGAACAGAGCATCGCCGAGTTGGCGGAGGCGCTGCTGGCCAGCCGCAGCGCTATCACTGGTGCCGTCAACACGTTGGAAACCCTCCGGCTGATCCGTCGCTCTCGCTCAGCCGGCGAGCGAATGGACAAGGTCCGAATCGACATGTCCGGACCGAATTCGATGGGTTTCGACGTCACCGAGTACGAGGAGCAGGGCGACCTGGCGCGCGAAGGCCTGGCGATCCTGGCGGACGCGACGCCCGAGCGGCGAGCGGTCTTGCTGGAGTACGCCGCGTTCGCCGATTTCCTTCTCGAACGGCTGCCGCTGCTGGAGAAGGAATGGAAGGAGCACCGCGAGGCGCTGCGCGCCGCAGGCCAACTTCCCGACGACGAGTTGCTTCACTGAAATGAGGATCAGATGACGATCGGCCGAGCCGCAATCAGCGCGGCCGGAGTGTGCAAGTCATATGGCACGCATGCGGTGCTGCGTGACGTACACCTGACCATCGAGGAAGGCACCGTTTACGCGCTGCTCGGACCCAACGGAGCGGGCAAGACCACGATGGTGCAGATCCTGTCCACGCTCATCCGTGCCGACTCCGGGGACGTCCGGGTGATGGGGCACGACGTGGTGACCGGGCGGGACGCGGTCCGGGGTCTGATCGGCGTGACCGGCCAGTTCTCGGCCGTCGACAACCTGCTGACCGGCGAAGAGAATCTGCAGCTGATGGCCGACCTGGGTCACCTGGACCGCAGCATCCGGCGCTCACGCGTCGCCGAGCTGCTGGAACAGTTCGAGCTCACCGACGCCGCGCACAAGCCGCTCTCGACGTACTCCGGCGGGATGCGGCGACGCCTCGACCTCGCGATGACGTTGGTCGCCTCCCCGCGGCTGATCTTCCTCGACGAGCCGACCACCGGCCTCGACCCGCGCAGTCGCCGCACGATGTGGCAGATCATCCGCGAGCTGGTCGCCGACGGCGTGACGATCTTCCTCACGAGCCAGTACCTCGAGGAGGCCGATCAACTCGCCAACCGGGTAGCCGTCCTGGATCGAGGCGCGATAGTCGCAGAGGGAACACCGGCCGAACTCAAACGCCGCATCGCCGGCGGCCACGTCGAGCTCCGGTTCGACGGGCCGGACTCCCTGCACGCGGCGGCCGACCTCCTGCCGAGCGCGACCGCGGACCTCGACCAGCTGACGCTGCAGATCCCGGGCGACGGCAACGTCACCGCACTTCGCCACCTGCTCGATCAACTCCATGGCGCACGCATCGACGTCGCCGGGCTTGCGATTCACACCCCGGACCTCGACGACGTGTTCTTCGCCGTTACCGGCCACGCATCCGCGCCCGAGGCGCGCGCCGAAGAGGAAGCAGTCCTGACATGAGCACCCTCGCGTACACCGTGGCCGACTCGGCGACGATGCTGCGGCGCAACCTCAAACATCAACTCCGGTACCCGTCACTGACGTTGATGTTGGCCGGGTTCCCGATCGTGTTTCTGCTGCTGTTCGTGTACGTGTTCGGCGGGCAACTCGGCACGGGTCTCTCCGCTCCCGGCACTGCGCACGGCGGCCGGAGCGCGTATCTCACGTACGTGGCGCCCGGCATCCTGATCATGACCGTCGCGTCCGCTGCGCTCGGCACCGCAATCTCCGTCGCGTCCGACATGACGTTGGGGATCATCGACCGCTTCCGCACGATGGCGATCGCCCGCGCCGCGGTACTGACCGGACATGTGGTCGGCAGCCTGCTGCAGACGCTCGCGGTTCTGGTGCTCGTCACCGGTGCGGCGCTCGCCCTCGGATTCCGCCCGACGACGAATGCTTTGGCTTGGCTCGCCGCGGCCGGCGTGCTCGCGCTGTTCAGCCTCGCGCTGATCTGGCTGTCCACCGCACTCGGGCTGGCAGCGAAAAGCGTCGAGACCGCCAGCAACACGCCGATGTTCCTGACACTGCTCCCGTTCCTGAGCAGCGGCTTCGTCCCCACCGCGAGCCTGCCCGCGGGCTTGCGTCAGTTCGCCGAGTACCAGCCGTTCACCGCCGTCACGCAAACCGTCCGGGGACTGCTCACGGACACCGCGATCGGGACACACGCCATCCAGTCCGTCGCATGGAGCATCGGCATCGCGGTCGCGTGCTACGTGTGGTCAGTGCGGCTCTATGAGCGGCGCCGAGCGGCTGGCCCGAAGTGAGCGCGGCGGCTTGAGCGGTATCGGTCGGTGGGCGTTACTGGGATCGAACCAGTGACCGCTCGGGTGTAAACCGAGTGCTCTCCCGCTGAGCTAAACGCCCGGAGCCGTCCCGA
>DATFTS010000167.1:0-2863 GCA_035261645.1 Jatrophihabitans sp.
GTCGAACTCCACCGAAGCCGGGCGGCGTGCGTTGCGGCGGAACTCGTCAACGAGGCGCGCATGCGCGATCGAGAACACGAAAGTGCGCAACCCGGCGGCGCCACCCTCAAGCTCCGGCAGCCGCGGAAGCACCGCCAGGAAGACGTCGCTGGTCAGTGCCTCGGGATCCGCGGCACCACGGGCGCTGAGATAGGCGAACACCGTTGGTGACAGCTCGCGCCACAGCATCGCGAACGCGTCCTTGTCGCCGTGCACGGCGGCGCGCACGACGTCGTCGGCTGTCGGATCCGGCAAGGTCGGCCCTCCCCTGAGCTGCGGCGCGCCGGACGACGGGGGTCGTCCGGCGGGCCGCGGCGTCCTCACTCAGGCGAATACGGGGAGACGCCCTTTTGAGTTCAGATCAGGTTCAGACCATGTTGAGTTCAGCCGTCCGAGCCGCCGTCGCCACCGCCGGAACCACTGTTGTCACCACCGTGATCGCCGCCGTTGTCGTCGCCGCCGCGCTGGTCGCCGCCGTGGTGGTCGCCGTCGTTGTCGCCATCGTCGTCACCGGGCTGCGAAGTCGGTGACTCGCTCGGTGTCGCGGTGTGCGAGTTGTCGTCGCCTTGGTCGTCGGCGTCCTGGTCGTTGGCGTCCTGGCCGTTGTCGTCGCCCTGGTCGTCGGCGTCCTGGCCGTGGTCGTCGCCGGGCTCGGTGCTGGAGGTGACGTCAGTGGGGTCGTCGCTGCCACTCCGGCTCGGCTCACTGGCCGGCGCGACTACGCGGGCCCGGTTTGCCTTCAGATGCTGCGCGTTGGCGTGTTTCACGATGCGCAGCACGGCGGCATGGTGCTCGTGTTCGAGGTTGGTGCTCGTGCCGGCGTCACTGCGCATAGGCGCAGCGGGCGTCGTGTGGTGCGCTGCCGGTGTCGATGCCGAAGCAACGGCGATGCCAGCTGCGGCACAGCCGCCGATGAACACCGCGACCGCGGTCGACCTGGGACTCGGACGACGCATGTGTCCTCCTGGGGTAGGTCAAGGGGAGTGAAACATGACGTCCACGTAATCGTGCACGCAGCGTGACGGGTTACGCGGCGCCGCCCGTCAGGCCCAGAGCTGCCCTTCCAGCCGCTCGGCGGCCTGCTGCAGGCTGCCCGAGTATGCGCCGGTGGAGAGGTACTTCCACCCGCCGTCGGCGACGATGAATGCGATGTCGGCGCGGCTGCTCTGATCCGCCGGATCCTTCGTCGCCAACCGATCGGCTACGGCGAGTGCAGCATGCAGGATCGCGCCGGTGGAGACACCGGCGAAGATCCCCTCGTGCTCGATCAGTTCCCTGGTGCGGCGCAACGCGTCGTACGACGTGACCGAGAAGCGCGACGTCAGCACGCTGTCGTCATACAGCTCGGGAACGAACCCTTCGTCGATGTTGCGCAGTCCGTAGACCAGTTCGCCGTATCGCGGCTCGGCGGCGATGATCTGCACGTCCGGCACCTTCTCGCGCAGGTACCGGCCAGTGCCCATCAGCGTGCCGGTGGTGCCGAGTCCCGCCACGAAGTGCGTGATCGTCGGCAGGTCGCGCAACAGCTCAGGGCCGGTGCCCTCGTAGTGCGCCTGCGCGTTGGCCGGATTGCCGTATTGGTAGAGCATCACCCAGTCAGGGTTCTGTTCGGCCAGTTGCTTGGCCGTGGCGACGGCCTGGTTCGAACCACCGGCCGCCGGCGAGAAGATGATCCGCGCGCCGAACATCTCCAGCAGCTGACGACGCTCCACAGAAGTGTTCTCGGGCATCACACAGACCAACCCGTAGCCGCGCAGCTTCGCCACCATCGCCAGCGAGATGCCGGTGTTGCCCGAAGTCGGCTCGAGGATCGTGCAGCCCGGGGTGAGCCGTCCGTCGGCCTCCGCGGCGCGCACCATCGCGAGCGCCGCGCGATCCTTGATCGAACCGGTCGGGTTGCGGTCCTCCAGCTTCGCCCACAGCCGCACCGGGTTCTCGCCGTCCCATCGCGGGGACAGCCGCGGCAAGCCGACGAGCGGCGTGTCGCCGAACGCCTCGAGCAGCGAGGTGTAGCGGGTCATCTCAGCCGCCGGCGACCGCCGGCAGGATCGTCACCGAGTCGCCATCCTTCAGTTCGGTGTCCAGCGCCCCGGTGAATCGCACGTCCTCGTCGTTGACGTAGACGTTGACGAAGCGGTGGAGTGCACCCTCGTCGGTGATCAGCCGGCCCTTGAGGCCGGGGTGGTTCCCGTCCAGGTCATCGATGACCGCGAGCAGGGTGTCCCCCTTCGCCTCGACGGACTTCGCACCCCCGGTGTAGGTGCGCAGGATTGTCGGGATCTTGACCTCGATGGCCATCGGAATGCGTTCTCCTGATTTTCGCTGGGTTTGCCTCTGGGATCTCAACACCGGATCCGCCGTCTATCGTCCCACTTTCACTCGTCAACGACCTCGACGGGCTCTTCGCTGACCTCGCCGTCGACGATCCGGTACGAACGGAACTCCGCCGAATCGGGCTCCCGGGTGGACACCAGCACGTAGTGGGCGTTCGGCTCCTGGGCGAGCGAGATGTCCGTACGCGACGGGTAGGCCTCGGTTGCGGTATGCGAGTGATAGACGACTACCGGCTCCTCGTCGTTGGCGTCCATCTCCTTGTACAGCGCCAGCAGATCGGCCGAGTCGAACTCGTAGAAGGTCGGCGAGCGGGCGGCATTGAGCATCGGGACGAACCTGGCGGGCTGATCGCTGCCGGCCGGTCCAGCGACGACGCCACAGGCCTCGTCGGGGTGGTCGCGACGGGCGTGGGCGACGATCGCGTCGTGGATCGCGCGGCTGATGCGCAGCACGAGGGTCGAGGTTACCGGGACGAACGCATCAGGACGCG
>DATFTS010000168.1:0-2481 GCA_035261645.1 Jatrophihabitans sp.
GTGCTGGTGCATCACCGCGGCCGCAAGAGCGGGCGGGAGCGCGTCAACCCGGTGATGTACCTTTCCAACGACACCGAGCCGGACGCCATCTATGTCTTCGCAACCAAGGGTGGAGCTCCCACAAACCCGGACTGGTACCGCAACTTGATCGCCGCCGGTGACGGGCGCGTCGAGCGTGGCACTGAGACCTACGACGTGACGGTCCACGAAGTGACCGGCGCTGAACGCGACCGGATCTACGCCGAGCAAGCGCGGCGCTACCCGGGCTTTGGCGAGTACGCCCGCCAGACTGCTGGCGTACGAACAATTCCAGTTCTCGAACTTCGGCGCGCGTAGCGACTACCGCAGCAGCCGCCAAATCGACGCCGAGTGCAGGACCAGTCGAATGTTGAGCGTGGGCCATCGCCGCAGAGGTTCAAGCCGGGCAGCTTTGGCTTTGCAGTATGCGAGCCGCCGTGGCCCCGTGCGACGCGGATCGTCGGACCACCTTGTTGGTCCGACGACCCGCGCCATTACACGCCGCTGGCTATCGCAATGTCCGCGTGGTCAATCCTCGGAGATTGCTGGCCGAACTACGGACATTGCTGGCCGGGACCCGATGATATTCCCTGGCCGTTGACATCAGCTGCAGCCGCTGGTGCTGCCGCAGCCTTCGCAGACGAAGCAGCTTCCCGCCGGGCGCATCTTTGTGCCGCAGTTCATGCACAACGGCGCGTCGGCCGAGGAGCCGGTGAGCGACTCAAGCAGCTCGGTGGAGCTGCGCACCCCTGCCGGGGCGTCCACCGCGGCCTCGGCGATCAGGTCGTCGTCCACCTCAGGCGGCGCGGCGTGCGTCTCTATCGGCGCCGACTGCGCCAACGTCTGTAGGTCGACGTCGTCGTTGCCGTCCTCATCGATCGGCTCGTAGCTGCCGGTCTCCAACTGCCGGGTGCGCTCGGCGGCGGTGTAGATGCCCAGCGCCGAGCGGGTGTCGAACGGCAGGTAGTCGAGCGCCAGCCGCCGGAAGATGTAGTCGAGGATCGACTGCGCCATCCGGATGTCCGGGTCGTCGGTGAGGCCGGCCGGCTCGAAGCGCATGTTCGCGAACTTCTGCACGTACGTCTCGAGCGGCACGCCGTACTGCAGCGCGATCGAGATCGCGATCGAGAAGGCGTCCATCACACCGGCCAGCGTCGAACCCTGCTTGCCGAGCTTGAGGAACACCTCGCCCAGCCCGTCGTCCGGGTAGGACCCGGCGGTCATGTAGCCCTCGGCGCCGCCCACGGTGAACGACGTCGTCTTGGACGGACGCGCGCGCGGCAGCCGGGTGCGCTTCGGGCGGTACTCGACCACCGGCTCGGCCGCCTTCTCCGCGGTCTTCGCCTCCTTGCCGGCGGACAGCGGCTGGCCGACCTTGCAGTTGTCGCGGTAGACCGCGAGCGCCTTCAAGCCGAGCTTCCAGCCTTCGAAGTACACGTCCTCGATGTCCTCGATGGTCGCCGACTCCGGCAGGTTCACCGTCTTGGAGATCGCACCGGACAGGAACGGCTGCACCGCCGCCATCATCCGCACGTGTCCCATCGGCTTGATCGCCCGGGCGCCCATCGCGCAGTCGAACACCTCGTAGTGCTCGAGGCGCAGCCCCGGCGCGTCGATGACATGCCCGTGCTCGGCGATGTACTCGACGATCGCCTCGACCTGCTCCTCCTGGTAGCCCAGCACCCGCAACGCCCGCGGAACGGTCTGGTTGACGATCTGCATCGAGCCGCCGCCCACCAGCTTCTTGAACTTCACCAGGGCCAGGTCGGGCTCGACGCCGGTGGTGTCGCAGTCCATCATCAGACCGATCGTGCCGGTCGGTGCGAGCACCGAGGCTTGCGCGTTGCGCCAGCCGTTCAGCTCACCGATCTTGTTGCCCTTGGTCCACTCCTCCGTCGCAACGGCGAGCACCGCGCGGTCGTTGTCATGCAGCGAGCGGACCTCGTCGTTGGCCGCCGCGTGCTTGCGCATGACCCGAGCATGAGCCTTCGCGTTGCGGGCGAAACCTTCGTACGGCCCGACCACGCCGGCGAGCTCCGCAGAGCGGCGGTACGCGGTGCCGGTCATCAGCGACGTGATCGCCCCCGCCATCGCACGGCCGCCATCCGAGTCGTAGGCGAGGCCGGATGCCATCAGCAGCGCGCCGAGGTTTGCGTACCCGATCCCGAGCTGGCGATAGGCGCGGGTGTTGACGCCGATCGACTCGGTCGGGAAGTCGGCGAAGCAGATGGAGATGTCCATCGCCGTGATGATCACCTCGACGGCCTTGACGAACTTCTCGGTGTCGAAGCTGTTGTCGTCGTTGAGGAACTTCAACAGGTTGAGCGAGGCCAGGTTGCATGAGGTGTTGTCGAGGCTCATGTACTCCGAGCACGGGTTCGACGCGGTGATCCGGCCCGACTCAGGGTTCGTGTGCCAGTCGTTGATCGTGTCGTCGTACTGGATGCCGGGATCGGCGCACTC
>DATFTS010000169.1:0-8526 GCA_035261645.1 Jatrophihabitans sp.
TTGCCGCTTTCGACAGGTCGCTGCCGCTGCTCGCGCTGCCCGGCTCGGCCATGGAGGACGCCGCCCACGAGGCCGGGCTGCCGTTCGTAGCCGAGGCGTTCGCCGATCGCGCGTACCTGCCAAGCGGCCGGCTGGTGCCACGGAGTGAACCCGGTGCTGTGGTTGACGACCCGTACGAAGTGGTGGCCAGGGCCGCGTCGTTCGCAGTCCACCACCGAGTGACGGCGGTCGACGGCACCGTGTTGCCCGTCGAGGTGCGCTCGTTGTGCGTACACGGCGACACGCCCGGCGCCGTCTACCTTGCCGGTGAGATCCGCCGCACGCTGACCGACGCCGGCGTGACGCTGGCGCCGTTCACCGCATGAGGATCCTGCACTACGGGGATGAGGCGCTGCTCGTCGAACTAGACGATCCTGAGCGCGTGCTGCCGCTTGCCACGGCGGCACGCGGCGAGCCGGGCGCACTCGAGGTCGTCCCGGCCGCCAGGAGTGTCCTCGTGCGGGCGGCGCGGGAAAGCCAGCCGTCGCTCATCGCGAGATTGACCGAACTCGCTCAGCAGCCAACGTCGCCCGCCGAGGTCGGCGACGAGGTAGTCGTCGACATCAGCTACGACGGGCCGGACCTGGCCGACACCGCCGTCCTGCTCGGCATGAGCCCGCAGTCGCTGGTGCGTCGGCACGCCGAGGGCAGCTACGTGGTCGCGTTCTGCGGCTTCGCGCCTGGCTTCGCGTATCTGCGCGGCCTGGACTCGGCACTGCACGCGCCGCGCCTGCCAGAACCACGCACGCGGGTACCCGCCGGCGCGGTAGGGATCGCGGGCGAATTCACCGGCATCTACCCGCGCGAGTCGCCCGGCGGCTGGCGGCTGCTCGGACGCACCGACGCCATCTTGTGGGACCTGGAGCGTGATCCGCCGGCGCTGCTCGTACCGGGTACCCGGGTGCGTTTCAGGGCCGCGACGCCGACGTGATCGAGGTCGTGGCGCCCGGGCCGCTGGCGACCATCCAGGATCTGGGCCGAGTCGGCTATGCGGCGCTTGGGGTACCGCGTTCCGGGGCGTTCGATCGGGCTGCGCTGCGTCTCGCGAACCGTCTCGTCGGGAACCCGCCCGGCGCGGCCGCGATCGAGGTCATGTTCGGAGGGCTGCAACTGCACCTGCTCCGCCCGGCCACCGTCGCCTTGACAGGTGCCGTCTGCCCCGGCGCGCCGGATCGGGCGGCGGCGGTGACGCTGCCCGCCGGGGCCCGGATCCGGCTTGGCGCGCCCGCGCATGGCCTGCGCAGCTACCTGGCGGTGCGGGGCGGGTTCGCGGTGCCGGCCGTCCTCGGCTCCCGCAGCACCGACACACTCAGCGGTATCGGCCCGTCGCCACTGCGCCCCGGTGACCTGCTGCCGATCGGCGAGACCGCCGACCCGGTACCCGGCGTGAGCGCCGCCGAAGCCACGCCCTCGCAGGTGCTGCGGGTTCGCTACGGCCCGCGTGACGACTGGTTCACGGCGCAGGCGCGGCGGCTGCTCATCGAGACGGCATGGGAGGTGCGCCCGGAGTCGGATCGGGTCGGCCTGCGGCTGACCGGCCCGCCGCTCGCGCGGGTCCGTGACGGCGAGCTGCCCAGCGAGCCCACGCTGCCCGGCGCGGTGCAGGTGCCGCCGGATGGCCGTCCGATCGTGTTCGGCCCCGACGCGCCTGTGACCGGCGGATACCCGGTGATCGCGGTCGTGACCGACTTGGACCCGGCTGCACAGCTGCGGCCGGGCGACGCCGTGCGGTTCAGCGCGGCGCGGTTCAGTTCAGCAGGGGGTTGAGCCCGGCCCACACGAGCGCGGCGACCGCTGCGGCCGCCGGGATCGTCAAGACCCACGCCGCGACGATGTTGCCGGCGACGCCCCAGCGCACCGCGGAGAACCGGCGGGTTGAGCCGACACCCATGATCGACGACGAGATCACGTGCGTCGTCGACACGGGGAAACCGAACTGCGCGTTCGCCAGCATCACCGCGCTGGCCACCGTCTGCGCCGCGAAACCGCTGGCCGGCGTCAGCGAGATGATCCGCCGGCCGAGGGTGCGCATGATCCGCCAGCCACCGGAGTAGGTGCCGAGCGCGATCGCCAAGGCCGCGGAGAGGATCACCCACAGCGGGATGTCGTCGTTCGTCGAACCGATGTGCCCGGAGACGACCAGCGCGGTGAAGATGACGCCCATCGTCTTCTGCGCGTCCTGGGTGCCGTGGCCGAACGCCATGGTGGCCGCGGAGACGATCTGTGCCCACCGGAAGCCCCGCTGCGCCCGATGCGCGTTCACCCTGCGGAACGCCCAGAGCAGTACGAGCATGAACAGGTAGCTCCCCCCGAAACCCACCAGCGGCGACACCACCATGGGGATCACGACCTTCTCGACGAGGCCGTTCCACTTGACCGTTTCGGACGCAGCCAGCGCTGCGCCGACCAGTCCGCCGATCAGTGCGTGTGACGAGGAGGACGGCAGCCCGAGCCACCAGGTGCCGAGGTTCCAGACGATCGCGCCGATCACTGCCGCGAGCAGGATCACCAGCCCGGCGTGGCTGGACGGTGGCGAGATGATGCCGCTGCCCACCGTCTTTGCAACCTTGGTCGAGATCAAGGCACCGACGATGTTGAACACCGCCGCCATCGCAAGGGCGACGCGCGGCGTGAGGGCACGTGTCGAGATCGAGGTGGCGATGGCGTTCGCCGCGTCGTGGAATCCGTTGGTGAAGTCGAATCCCAGCGCCACGACGATGATCACCACCAGCAGGGCGGTCGTCCCCACCGGCTAGGACTCCTTAACGGCGATGGTCTCGACCCCGTGGGCGACGTGTTCCAGTGCGTCGGCGGCCTCTTCCAGCCCGTCAGCCACCTCTCGCAGCTTCACCATCGTCAACGCGTCGTACGCACCGCTGAAGAGTTTGGAGAGCAGCTTGCGATACAGCCGGTCGGCTTCGTTCTCGATGCGGTTGACTTCGATCCAGTACGGCTCCAGGTCACGGAGCGTGCGCAGCCGCGCCATGGCCTCCGCGGTCTCGTTCGCCGAGCGCTGCAACAACTGAATCATCTCCAGCATGAGCGGCGGCAGCGTGCCGACGTCGGCCAGCACGATGAAGTCCGCGGTCGCCTCGATCGCGTCGACGACGTCATCGAGTGCGGACGCGAGCCGGTAGATGTCCTCGCGATCGAACGGGGTGACGAAGCTGGTGTTGAGCTGGCGCATGATGCGATGGGTGATGGCGTCCCCGGCGTGTTCGCATTCGCGCAGGTTCTTCGCGATCGCCTCGCGATTGGCGTTCGGATCGAGCAGCCCGCCGAGCACTTGGGCCGACTCGGCCACGTTTCGTCCCGCGTCGGTGAACATGTCGTAGAACGCGTTGTCCCTTGGGGTCAGGCGGAAGGCCACGTTGCTCCTCGTCGTCCAGCGATCATGGCGCAGAGACTAACGGGAGCTGTTTGCCCGCTGTTCACCTGTTGGCAATCCGACGCCCGGCGGGCTAGCCGAACACGATGGTCTTGTTCCCGTAAACGAGGGTTCGATGCTCCAGATGGGCACGCACGGCGCGCGCCAGCACGACGGTCTCGAGGTCGCGGCCCTTGCGGACGAGGTCGGCCACGGCGTCGCGGTGGCTCACCGGCGTCACGTCTTGGGCGATGATCGGTCCCTCATCAAGCTCGGCCGTCGCGTAGTGCGCGGTTGCGCCGATCAGCTTCACGCCGCGCTGCTGCGCCTGATGGTAGGGACGCGCGCCGCTGAACGCGGGCAAGAACGAGTGATGGATGTTGATCACGCGGTACGGGAACTCGGCGAGCACCTGCGAACTCAGGATCTGCATGTACCGCGCGAGAACGACGAGTTCGACCCGATAGCCGGCCAGGGTCCGCAGCAACTCGCCCTCCTGCGTGTCCCGGGTCTGCGGCGTCACCGGCAAGTAGTGGTAGGGCACGCCGTAGAACTCGGCGAGCGGCGCGTGGTCCGGATGGTTACTCACCACCGCTGCGATCTCCGCGGGCAACTCCCCCGACTGCCAGCGCGCGAGCAGGTCGACCAGACAGTGCGGCTGCGTCGAGGCCAACACGGCGACACGTGGCCGCTCGTCCGTTCGGCGCACTTGGACGGACATGCCGAAGCGCCGCGCCACCGGCGCGAACGCCTCGGCCAGCGAAGCGACGTCCACGCTCTGCGCCTGGAACTCCACGCGCTGGAAGAAGACGCTCGACTCGACGTCGATGTGTTGCTCCGCGTGCACGATGTTGCCGCCGCGCTCCAGCACAAAGCCCGCGACGGCGTGCACGAGACCCGGCTGGTCCGGGCACGAGATCAGCAGAACGGCACTGCCCATGGGGCAGCTCAGCGCTTGCGGAACCGGGCGACGACCAGCAACACGACGGCGCCACCGGCAACACCGATCACGATCCGGCCCTGCGTCGTCTGCGCCTTCTCGCGCAGCGACTGCTTCAGGTTGTCGGCGAACCGCCTCGGGTTCGTGCGCTGCGCGAGCTCGTCCACTGCCTCGGCAAGCGCGGCGCGCGACCTCTCGATGTCACGCTGGATGTCCTCGGCACTCTGTTCGCCGGCCACGCTTGCCCCTCTCGGTTGCCTGCCGGGAGCCTAGTCTCCGAGGCTGCCGCGCCCATCGGTAACCTCTCGCCATGGCCCGTCTGTCCCCCGGCGATCAAGCGCCCGACTTCACCTTGCCCGACGCGGACGGTAAGGATGTTTCCCTGCGCGACTACCGCGGCCGCAAGGTCGTCGTCTACTTCTACCCGGCCGCGATGACCCCTGGCTGCACCACCCAGGCGTGCGACTTCCGGGACAGCCTCGCCTCGCTCTCCTCGGCCGGGTATGCGGTCCTCGGCATCTCGCCGGACGCGCCGAAGAAGCTAACCCAGTTCCGCGAGCGAGATTCGGTTAACTTCCCGCTGCTCTCGGACCCCAGCAAGGCGACGCTGGAGGCCTACGGCGCTTGGGGCGAGAAGAAGATGTACGGAAAGACCATCACCGGCGTGCTGCGCTCCACCTTCGTCGTCGACGAGGACGGCACGATTCAGCAGGCGCAGTACAACGTGAAGGCGACCGGGCACGTCGCCAAGCTGCGCCGCGACCTCGGCATCGACTGACGCCGTATCGTTTCGCCGGGGGCCGTAGCCCAACGGGAGAGGCACACGGTTTAGGTCCGTGACAGTGCGGGTTCGAATCCCGCCGGCCCTACGTGATCGATCTCGGCGGGGACGCCGACCACGTTGTGCTCGGCGACTGCGAGAAGGTCCTGCCGAGCCTGCCCAGCGCTACGTGCCAGCTGATCTACATCGACCCACCGTTCAACACCGGCAAGGCGCAGCGGCGTCGGACGATCGCGACCGTGCGCGACGAGCAAGGCGACCGGGTCGGCTTTCAGGGCCACCGGTACGCGACCACCGAGCTGGGCCGCCGCTCGTACAACGACGTGCACGCCGACTACCTCGGCATGCTGCGGCCGCTGCTGCTCGAGGCGCGCCGGTTGCTGACCCCGGACGGGACGATCTACGTGCACCTGGACTACCGCGAGGCGCACTACGTCAAGGTGCTGCTCGACGACATCTACGGGCGCGACGCGTTCTTGAACGAACTCATCTGGGCCTACGACTACGGCGGGCGGGCCCGCGACCGCTGGCCCGCGAAACACGACACCATCCTCGTCTACGTGCGCACCCCGGGCGGGCACTACTTCGACCAGGACGCCATCGAGCGCATCCCCTACCTCGCGCCCGGTCTGGTCGGGCCGGAGAAGGCGGCGCGCGGCAAGCTGCCGACCGACGTGTGGTGGCACACCATCGTGCCGACGGCCGGGCGCGAGAAGACCGGCTACCCGAACCAGAAGCCGGAGGGGATTCTGCGCCGGATCGTGCAGGCATCGTCGGCACCGGGCGCGCGGGTGCTCGACTTCTTCGCCGGCAGCGGCACCACCGGAGCGGTGGCCGGTGCGCTGGGACGGCGATTCGTCCTCGTCGACAGCAACCCGGAGGCGGTCGAGGTCATGCGGACCCGGCTGCCGACCGGCACGAAGTTCTCAGAAGTCGTCTGACTCATTCATCTCGTGCTGCCCGCGGTGGTCGTTGTGCGCGACCGCCGGCAGTGGCTCACCGGGCACCAACTCCCCCACGGGCGCACAGTGCAGGTCGTGGCCGACCGACGTCAGGCACTTGCCGTCCGCCAGCCGCCATTTCCAGCCGTGCATCTGGCAGGTCAGGACGCCGTCCTTGATCTGCCCGAACCTGGACAGGTCCGCCTTCAGGTGTGGGCAGCGGCGCTGCAGCTCCCAGCCGTCGAGCACGATCGTCTCGGCCGCCTCAGTTTCGTTCTGCTCGGCGAACCAACCCTCGGCGTAGTTGAGCCGCTCCTCCGACAGGCACTTGAAGAACACGTAGACGAACTCGTTGTAGGGACCGATCCGCTGTGCGGAGAAACGGCAGGACAGAAACAGCGAGTTGACCCAGTCGATCTGATGCTCGGCGATCAACTGCTCCACGTAGGCGCGGCGGGTGCGAAATCGGTAACGCACCTTCTCGTCGGCGTACGGCCGAACTTCACGGGTGACGAAGTCGATCAGCACGTCGACGTCGCCGCGTTCAGCGTCCTCGCAGGTCAGCCGCACCCCGCCGTCGATGCCGGTGGCGATGTGCTCGGCCTCGGCCAGCAGCGGGGTGAGCCACTCCTGCAACGACGCCAGCACGTCGATCTCCGGATGTGCCCAGGTGGCCCGGGCCGCGTCGACCTCCGGCATCCGGCGCGCCTGCATGTCGCGCAGGTAGGCGGTCTTCGTCTCGTTCGAGGCGTAGATGATCGCCGGGTCGTACGGGTGGTGCTCGGGCGCGCCCGGCTCGGCGAGGTCGACGCGGCTACCTGGCAGCAGTAGCCGTCCCTCCTCATGCCCCCGCTCGCGCAGCCAGTCGAGGTAGACGGTCTGATCCGGGAAGATGTTGGACTCGTCGCCGAAGATGTCGTTGAAGCCCCAGAGCTCCTCGTCGAGAAAGCACGGCGGCCCGGCGGTCGGAAAGACGTAGGAGGCCTGCAGTTCCTCGATGTAGCGCAGCGTCCGGTCGAACTGCCGCTCACGCTTGGACCGGCCCATTGCCTGCTTCGCTCGCGCCGGCAGCTCGTACACCATCGGAAACCAGATGGCGCCGGAGAACTGCACCAGGTAGCCGTCCACCGGGCCGAGCTCGCGGAACGCCGACAGCTCGGACGGGCGGGCGTCGTTCTGGTTCAGCACCCGATACCGGCCGTCGTGCAGCCACAGCGACGAATCGCCGATCGGGCCGTCCGTGGGCGACACGAGAGCCTGGATCATGATCTCCAGCCCGTCCACCGTCACCGGCTCGCCGGACTGCGGCTTCACGAAGGACGTGAACCCGATGTCGCGCAGAGCGTCCTCGAGTTCGCTCGTCGGGTACTCCGGCAGCAGCACCGTCGTGCGCTTGGAGATGTGCTTGCGCAGCTGCTCAGGGTCGAAGTGGTCGCGGTGCAGGTGTGAGACGAACAGGTAGTCGGCCTGGCCGATGACGTCCCAATCCAACTGGGAGTTGTCCGGGAACGGAAACCACGAGCCGAAGTAGGCCGGATTGACCCAGGGGTCGGTCAGAACGGTGCCGTGAGCGGTCTCGATCAGCACGCTGGCGTGCCCAAGGCCGGTGATGCGCATCCGCTCACCGTATCCGCAGCGTCGGGTGCCAGAATGAAGGAGGATCCACCGCCAGATCCCGTCCGATGAGATGCCGACAGGAGCGCTTACGTGGCCCTCGACCCGCACAGCGAGCCGCCCGACCTCAGCCTGCCCGACGACTACAAGGCTGAGCACCCGGACGAGCACCCCACCGATTGGGGCTGGCACGGGGAATGGGGCCGCGCGGGACGCATCGCCGGCTGGATCGTCGCGATCATCCTGCTGCTGATGATCACGGCGACGCATTACAACGGACAGGGCACGCTGTTCCTGAGCCTCACCGCCGGCGCGATCGTCGTGGCGCTGATCTGGGACCACTACCGGCGCAAGAACGCCTGGCGGCAGTGAGCTAACACGCAGCCGTGTCGCAGCAGCTCAACGTCACGAATCGAACCCCATGCCGACGTGGTCGAGCAGCCGCAGCCATGGGCCGCGGCGTCCGGCGTGGCGGTCTGCCTTGGCAAGCGCTCGGCGGGTGAGCTGGATACCGGCCCACCGCATCGGTTCGGGCGGAAACGGCACGGGACGCGAGCGCACCGCACGCAGTTGCAAGGCAGCGGATTCGCGCCCGTCCAGTAGATCCAGCATCACCTGCGCCCCGAACCGAGTCGCCGCGATGCCCAACCCGGTGTAACCGAGGCTGTACGCAACCCGACCGCCCAGTGCGGTGCGCTGGAATGCGAAGAACCGCGTCGACGTGTCGATAGCGCCGCCCCAGCAGTGTGTGAACCGCAGGCCGGCGAGCTGCGGGAAGGTCTCGAAGAACTGGTCGGCGAGCAGGTGGAAGGTCTGCGGCCGCTGATCGAGCTCCGCGCGCAGG
>DATFTS010000170.1:0-11960 GCA_035261645.1 Jatrophihabitans sp.
CCACTGCATGTCGTGGTCACGCAGCCCGGTGTCCACCCGCCGCTTCTGCGAGCGGATGAAGTGCTGGAACTTCAGCGGGTCACGCATGAAGAACACCGGGGTGTTGTTGCCGACGATGTCGAGGTTGCCCTCGGAGGTGTAGAGCTTGAGTGAGAACCCGCGCGGGTCGCGCCAGGTGTCGGGGCTGCCGCGCTCGCCGGCCACCGTGGAGAACCGGATCAAGCTGTCGGTCTTGGTGCCGGGTGCGAACACCGCGGCGCGGGTGAAGGCGCTGACGTCGTTCGTCACCACGAACTGCCCGAACGCGCCGAAACCCTTGGCGTGCGGCTGCCGCTCCGGGATGCGTTCGCGGTTGAAGTTCGCCATCTGCTCGATCAGGTAGTGATCCTGCAGCAGGATCGGGCCATCCGGGCCGACGGTGAGCGAGTACCCGTCACTGCTGACGGGGATGCCGGCGTCGTTCGTCGTCGGCGTGGGTGTTGTCGGGTGCGGTGTTGTCGGGTGCGGCGTTGTCGGCTTGGGTTCGGTGTCGGTCATGCTGAATCTCCTTTGCTGGAAGGGGTCGAGGTCACTTGTCGGAGGGGTTGAGGGCACGAAACGCCAGCCCGGCCACGGCGCCGGCGGCGAGTTCGACGAGGAAATAGATCCACAGCGTCGACCAGCCGAACAGCCCGCCGACCGCACCGCCCAGGCTCACCGCCGGGTTGAACGAGCCACCGGAGATGCCACCGACCGCGAACGCGCCGGCCGCCACGGTGAAGCCGATCGCCAGCCCGAAGAAGCCGTTGTTCGGCTGGTCCTTGCTGGTGGCGACGTTCAACACCACGTAACACAGCGCGAAGGTGAACAACAGCTCGGCCAGCGCCGCCGCGGTGAAGCCGTGCCCGGACAGCCGCAACGTCTTCACCGTCGCCGGATTCACCACCGCCCGGGCCACCGCCCCGGCCACGATCCCGGCCACGAACTGCGCCACCCAGTACCCCACCGCGTCGCCCACGCCGATCCGGCGCCGCACCAGCACCGCCAGCGTCACCGCCGGGTTGTAGTGCCCGCCGGAGACGTGCCCACCGGCATAGATCATCACCATCAACGCCGCGCCGGCCGCCAGCGGCGTGAACGTGCTGCCGCTGAGCACCGCCACCCCCACGGTGAAGACGAGAAAGAACGTCCCGATCGCCTCAACGGCATACTTGCGGCCCGCCACCCCCCACTGGGCCGGGGCGAGCCTTGCGACATTCGGACGGGTCAAAACATCCGTCATCTGAAACTCCTTGTTTGAGTCGGGCGTGACCACGTCAACGATTCAGCCGGATCGGCCGCGGTTCATCGGGGCCAGCGGGCGATTTGATCTCCGGCTGGCGGAACAGTCGGGGTTCCGGCTAGCGGATTAGCGGGGTTCCGGCTAGCCGTAACAGCGCAGCGAAGTCACTCGCCGGAGAGCGGCAACGTGGCGGCGACGAGCGTGCCGCCGTCGGGCGGGTTGGCGATCTCGAGCCGCCCGCCGAGGGCCATCACCCGGTCACTCATCCCGACGAGGCCGTGACCGGCGGGGTCGGCACCGCCGACACCGTCGTCGCAAACCTCCACGCGCAGCATTCCGTCCAGGACCACGGCCTTGACCTCGGCGTGCCTGGCTTGCGCGTGCTTCACGACGTTGGTGAGCGCCTCGGCGACGATGAAGTAGGCGCTCGCCTCGATCTCACTCGGGAACCGCTGCCGCGAGACTTCGACGTCGACGGCGAGGTCCAGCCGCGTCACGATGGTGTTGATGGCGGCGCGAAGCCCACCGTGCGTCAAGATCGGCGGCAGGATCCCGTGGGCCAGCTCGCGCAGTTCGGCGATGCCCTGCTCCGCGCCGTCCAGCGCCTGGCCTACCAGCGACTCCGCGTGCTCGTCGTTGTCGCGGATCGCTTCCTCGGCCGCCCGCAGGATGAGGATGGTCTGCACGATGCGTTGTTGGGCGCCGTCGTGCAGGTCACGCACCACGCGGCGCCGGGCCTCGTCCGCCTCGGTCAACAGGCGCTCCCGCGAGGCGGTGAGCTGGGCCCGGCTGTCGGCGTTCGCGATGGCGGTATCGAGTAGCTCGGCGAACTGCGCCATGCGCTCCTCGGTGTCCGGCGGGGGGGACGTCTCGCCGCGCCAGGTGGCGATCGCGACGCCCCAGAGCTTGCCCTCGACGATGATCGGCGCGCCGACGCTGGCGCGTATACCCGCTTCTCGTCCCACTCCTGCGATGGCACCGCCGGGCTGCTGGCGATGCTCGATGCGCGCGGAGCGCCGTGTGCGGCGCACCAGCGACGCGACGTTCTCGCCCTGGTGGCCGACCCGCGTCCCGGTGGGCACGCCGCGCGGATCCGATCCGTGCGACGCTACGAAGGTGAGCTGGTCGCCCGACTCGTATCGGCTCAGCGTGACGCCGTCGGCACCGAGCACCTCGCCCATCTCCGCGACGACGCCGTCGAAGAGGGCGGTGGGCGGAGCCCCTTCCGCAACCAGGGTGGCCACCCGCCGCAGCGCGGCCTGCTCACCGGCGAGCTGTCGGAGCGCTTTGCGTGACTCGGCGTCTGCGATGGCAATCGCGATGAGCTCGGTGAACTTCTGGAGCCGCTCTTCAGTGTCGCGCGGCAACGGTGCGCTGGACGCGACGCTGACCACGCCCCAGCGCAAGCCCTCCACGACGATCGGACTGGCCACCGAGGAGACGATTCCAAAACCTCCTTGCACGTCTGCGACCACACCCGGGCGTGACGACCAATCGACGTTGTCGGCGCGACCGGATGCTCCGGTGAGGTACACGTGTTGCGCCGCCATCGAGTCGTCGAGCACCCACCTGGTGCCGACCGGCAACTTGGCCTCGACGCTCTTGTCGATGCCGACGAACACAATCGCCGGGCCCTCGGCATCGAACCGCGCGACAACGCAGTGTGCGCCGAACAGACGCGCGACCTCGTCACACACCGTGGCGAAGATGTCGGCCGGTTCCCGGCCCTCGGCCGCCACGGTGGCCACGCGGCGCAACGCGGCTTGCTGCTCCGCGAGCCGCTCCACCTCTGCGCGCGCCTCGGAGTTCGCGATCGCGGTGGCCACCAGCTCACTGAACTGCGCCACGCACGTCTCTGTCTCGGGCGGCAACGGAACGGTGGTGCGCCGGGCGACGACCATGGCGCCCCATGTCCGGCCGCCGACCACGATCGGGCAGCCGACCGCCGAGCGCAGCCCGAGCTGAGCGGCGCGCTGTGCAACCCGCCCTCCCACTGCCGAGGCGTCATCGATCCGGTGCGCCCGCCCGTCACGGATGACGGCTGCGACGATGCCGTCGCCGTCGACCGGAACTTGGGTAGCGACCGGGAACGCTGCCGCGACGACGCCGCCCCACGCCGCGACGGCGATGCCTGTCCCCTGGCTCTCGTCGCGGACCAGCGTGCATTCCACATCTCCGACCACGTCGACGACCGCTTCGGCGACGGTGGCGAACACCTCAGTGAGCGAGGCCTCCTTGGCGACGAGCGTCGCCACCCGCCGCAGCGAGGACTGCTCCCGGACGAGGCGCTCCACCTCGGCGTGCGCATCGGCGTTCGATATCGCGGTGGCCATCAGCTCGGTGAACTGGCTGAGGCGGGACTCGGTGTCCGGCGCAAGCGGCTCGTCCCGCATCGTTGCCGTCGTCATCGCGCCCCAGAGCCGCCCTTGCACCACGACGGGGACCGCAACCACGCAGCGAATCGCTGTCGTCCTGACCGTCTCGGCGATCTGTCCGCTCGCCTTGCTGTAGTCGTCGACCCGGGCGGGACGACAGGTATCGAACACGCGCGTCAGGGCATTCTCACCTCCCAGCGGCTGTCGAAAGCCGACCGGCAAGACGTCTTCCGGCGAACCCCAGGCGGCGACCACGACCGTGCTGGGGCCGTCCTCGTAGCGCACCATCCGGATCAGGTCAGTGCCGAGCACGTGCCCGATCTCCTCCGCGACCGCGGTAAACACATCGGCTTGGGATCCTTCGCGGGCGACGAGCGTCGCGACGCGCCGCAGCGCCGCCTGCTCGTCGGCCAGCCGCTGGAGATCCTCGCGGGCCTGCGCGTTGGAGATCGCCGCCGCGACGAGCTCCGTATACGCATCCAGTCGACCTTCAGTGCCCGCCGGCAGTGGGTGATCGCGCGATGCGATCGTGATAGCGCCCCACAACTCCCCGTCGATGACGATCGGGCTGGCCAAGCGCGAGCGGATGCCAAGCCCCCGCATCGTCTCTGGCACTCCGCCGGCAGTCGGATCATCGCTGTCGACGCGCGCAGCCTGGCCGGTCTTGCGCACTGCTGCGATGACGTAATCCGGGCTCACGGCGACCCGCGCCCCCACCTGGTTGCGCCCGCGGTACGCCCCCTTGATGGTTACCGTCCCGTCTGGCTCGAAGCGGACGATCGCCGACTCGTCAGACCCGAGCAGTCCCCGTACCTGGTCGGCCATCACCCGGAAAACCGACTCCGGTCCACTTCCCTCCGCGACGGCGAGCGCCACCCGCCGCAACGCGGCCTGTTCGTCGACCAGACTCCCTTCGCGGTCGCGCAGCGCATCCTCGGCGCGCGCCTGCGCCTCGATGTCGGTGAACGCCACGACCGCGCCACGCTCGCCGGACACGTCAAGCGGGGCAGAGACGTACGCGACGCGGAACATGGAGCCGTCGCGGCGGAAGAACCAGTCGAGCTCGTTGGTGACCGTCTCCCCCGTCATCCGCGGACGCAGCATCGGGCAGTCCGCGACGGGATAGGCGCTCCCGTCGGGGCGGTGGTGATGGATGGTGGCGTGGCTGTTGCGGCCGATCAGCTCCTCGGAACCGGAGTAGCCGAGTGCTCTGACCGCGGCCGCGTTGGCGAACCGGATCGCCCCGTCGTGATCAACAACCCACACCGGCTGGGCGACCGTCTGGAGCGCGGCGACGAGAAGTTCCGCGCCGTTGTCCACCTCGCTCGAATGCGATGCCATACGAAGCCCGAGTCTCAGGATCAGATCTGGCGTAACAAAAGCCTACGCGTCTTCTCGCTGACGATTCGGGCGATCGTCGCGCTGCGCCTTTAGCGGCGGGCCTCGCCCGCACCGTGCCCCCGCTCAGTGGCCAGCCATGCTCTGCTTGACTCCGTCCAAAGCGACGGCAAGGTGGGCCGGGCTGACCCGGAGATCGGTCGCGATGCGGGCGAACGCCGCGTTGGCCGGGTCGACGCCGTCGCTGCCGCTCAGCGCGCTGATGCGCTGCAACGCCTGCCGCGCCGCGCTCGTACTGACGCCTAGCCGGCTCCCGAAGGCAGCCACCGCAGCCGGCCCAGTCAGGCTGCTGTCGGCGCGTGCTCCGGACCGGGCAGCCGCGGACTTGGCCGCTGCCGCCGAGGACTCGGACGCCGCGGGCGAAGGCGCCGGTTTGGTCGGGTGTGAATCGGAGCCGGAGGCCAATGCGGCGACCGGAACGGCAATCGCCGTCGCCGCGAGGACACCGGCAACGGCGAGACGACGTGTGCGGACTGACATGACACGCTCCTTGACGGATTGGGCGGCACGGCGGCGACTCCGGTCTACCAAGACGCCGATGACACCAGCCGAACAGCGAGTGTTAGACGGATGTCATCCGCGCCGGTACACGACGGGCGGGTGCCATCGTGAGAAACCACTGCTCGCAGGGGTTTCGTACTGGACGGATGCGTGCGCAGACTTGTTAAGGAGGTCAAGCCCGTCCGCCGACCGATTGGTGGGGTGATCATGCTCAGCTCTCATCGCGCGCGTGTGGTACCGGACAGCCTGCCGGTGCTGTCCAGGGGCAAGCATCGCAATCCGCGCCGGGGTGCCTGCTTCATGGAGATGGCTTCGGTGCTGGCCGGAGAGCGCTGGAGTGACCATCCGCGGTGCACCCATCCTCTGCTGGCCGAACTGGCCCGGCTGGTCAATGACTGCACCTCGGATGGAGGCCGGTCGCAGCTGGCCCCGCTCGTGCCGTCAGTGATCGGCCTGACGGGTGGCGACCCGCGGGTGGACGCGTGGATTGCGCTGCGCTGCGCGCAGACCGCGCTGCCGGTCGCATCCGCGGAACGGCAGCACACCCTCGCCGTCGCGATCCTGGCGGCCAATCGGGTGTTGGCTGAGCTGGATGGCCACCCAGTGCAGCAGCTGGACGAGCGGAGTCGGCAGGCACTGGATGGGGTGCCGGAGGCGGCCCGGTGGGCCGCACGGTTCATCGATCACGCTGGCATCCATCCGCGCGGCTTCCGACGGCACACCGCGGCGGCGATCGTGCGCAGCAGCGTGGCGGGAATCGCGGAGGCGTGCACCGCCGACGCCGACGACCTGTTGTGCGAACTACTCACCGGCGTTATCGGCGATGTCACGGCCCTGTGCGCTTCCAGCTCGGATCGCTCAGCGGCGAACCCGGTAGCGCAGGTGCAGCACGCGGTCGCCGCGGATGACGACGTCTGGATCCTCCAGTAAGTGCTGGCGATCGACTGAGCCGAAATACCGCTTGCCCGATCCGAACACCACCGGCACGACATCCATAGCGACTTCATCCACCAGGCCCAACGCCAAAGCCTGCCCACCGACCTCGCCGGCCGCCACAGCCACCATGCGCGGGCCGGCGAGCTCCCTGGCCTTCGCGATGGCCGCTGCCACGTCGTCGAAGAAGTGACACGACGCCTCCGGGTGCCACCCATCCGGCTTCGGTCGATGCGACACCACGACCAAGTGTTCGCCCGCGGGTGGCCTGCCCTCCCAGCCGTTGGTCAGATCGAACAGGTGTCGACCGATGACCGTTGTTGCGATGTTCTGCCACATCGGGCGGACGTAGTCGGCCGATGCCCTGGACACCTTGAACGGGCCACCGTCGACGATCTGTTCATCGCCGTTGAAGTACCACTCGAACAGCGGCCCCACCTCGTCATCGGCGGCGGCGATGAAGCCGTCCACCGACGCCACCGCGTGCATCACGACAACGGCCATCACGCCTCCCGGTGCTCGCGGACGAGGTCCGCGCCTCACTCGCCGGTCTCAACAATTACATGCAAGCTCGGCGGCCGTCTCAGGCCCGATGAAGCCTAAGCGCGGATTCGACCCGGAAACGCCGGTGCAGGCGCTGTTCTTTTACTCCGAAGTAGGTGGTGGCGTCGGCCATCGGGATCATCTCGGGCGTGTCGACATCATAGGTGCGCCCGTCGAGCACGACGGTCGCCGAACCGCTGGCAAGGACGTTCTTCAGCCAATCAGTGCGCTCACCGTAGGGCAACGCGATCAGAACCCCGTCACCGTGGTCGACGGCGACAACCGGCGTCTCATAACTTCGACCCGATCGACGTCCCACATGACGGACGAGCGCCGTCTTGGACCCGCTCTTCCCCGCTGACCTCAGCGCGATCGGCCGGGTCATTCGGGTGAGCCGACGCAACGTGGCCTGGAGGTAACCGTTCACGTCCGCATGGTTTCCCGAAATCGGCGCTGCGGGCAGGGCCGAACGTCCCAGAGCCACTGGGGCAGATCCGCGCAGGCTCGATGTCCGAATCGTCCCCTGGTGTCGGCGGCGCCGGGAGAGCAGGATGCGCGGTATCCGGGCGAGGACGCGGACCCACCTCAAGCGCAAGGGGGGTGGTCCTGAAGCGCAACCAGATCGGTCGGAACTCCTGGCCCTAGCGCTTGCTGCCAGCTACGACGACACATCACCGGCGGGGCCAACCAGCCGCCCGCCGGTGCCAAACCCACGACGAAGGGAGCCGAACATGACCACCACGCGCAGCCGCGACGAAGTCGAGGCCGAGATCACCCAAACCCTCGGGCTCGTGCCGTCGTTCTTCACCCGCATCCCGGACCGGTTCCTCGACGCGGAATGGAGCCTGTTCCGCGACATGGAACTCGGCGAAACGCTCATCCCCAACAAGTACAAGGAGCTGATGGGCGTCGCGCTGCACTCGGAGACCAAGTGCCGCTACTGCACGCTCTTCCACACCGAGGCAGCGAAACTGTTCGGGGCGACCGACCAGGAGATCGAAGAGGCGGTGCACTACGCGAAGACGTCGCTGGGCTGGAGCGCCTACCTCAACGGCATGCAGACCGACTACGACCAGTTCGCCGACGAACTCGCGAAGATCGGTCAGCACCTCAGCTCACACACGTAGCCGGTGAAAGTCGAACGGGTCCGGCCCACCGTCATCCAGCTCACCGCGCACGCCAGCGAACTCGCCGCACTGATCTCCGCGGCCCGCTGGGTGGCTGAAGGCCGCCCGGGTCAGCTACCCGACGAAGCTGTCGAACAGCTTCGCCGGGTGCTGGCCGACTACGACCAGGCGATGCACGTCACCGGATAACCACGCTGCCGATTGCCGCCGTCGACATTGTCATGGCCCTGCCGTGCCGTCCGACATGGCCGCTGGTCGCTCGCTTGCCTTCACCTCGAGTGCCGCCCGGCGCAGCACCGCAAATACCCACGGGCCTCCGAACGTCAGCACCAGCAGGATGCACAACACGAGCGGTGACGGCCTGATAAACCCGAGGCATCCCGCGACGATCGCTGCGACGAGATTGGCGACAGCGACCGGGTGCAGAAGCGCAGCAGCTCGGTGCCAGTCCTGCAGACTCACCATCAGAACAACGGTGAAGACCAGCACCGCCACAACGCCACCGCACAGCACCCACGTGGGAAATGGCGCTGCCCGATGGCGCGTGGCGTGCCCGACCAGCGTGGGCATCGTCGCACCCATGGCGGCGATCGCCGCGCTGACAGGAAGGTGGCCGAACAGCCAGCCGATCGTGCCGCTGCGGGTGTTGCGTGGCTGCCGGCGACCGACGAAGTCGAAGTACGTCCACCACGCACCGAACCCGACAAGCACGGCGACGACGGCAACCGCAAGCTTGTGCGCATTCGTCGGGTCGGTCATGAGTCCGGATACCACGCCGGTCACGCTTTCACCGAGCACGATGATCACGAGCAGGCCGAACCGTTCGATCAGCGCGTCCGTGACCGCGACTGTTCTGTCGAACTGCCCGGGGACGGCCGAGAACACAAGCACCACGCTGAAGAGATACAGCACGGCCAACGTCGCCCACAGGATCAATCTGGCATCCGCGGACAGCGGCGCTGACGCGGCCAACCCGACCGCCAACGAGAGGGTCGCGGCCACATAAAGGAGCGTCGGGCGGGCGAACTCCGGTGTGTCCGCGCGACTGACGCGCCACCAAAGGAACGCGATGAGCAGGAAAAGGAGCGCTGCCGTAACGGCGAACGCCCGTCCGTGCACGTCCCCTGCCCGCGGAACGTAGGCGCTGAGCGGGATCAGTACCAGAATCTGGGCTAGGAAGCTGTTGCGGCTGCGGACGTCCTCGCGGCCGTGCAGTTCATGCAGGAACGTCCCGTTGAACCAGGCGATCCACACGATGGTGAACACGACCGCGAACTGGGCCAAGCCGCGAGCTGTCAGGTGTGCCGCCAGTGTGTCAGCGGCCTGCGCCACCAGGACCACGACGACAAGGTCGTAGAACAGCTCCAAGTGCCCCACGGTGCGATCGCGCTGGATTTCGCCGTGCGCGCGCGGCGGCTGCCAGAGCTCCGTGCGCAGCCGGTGCAGGATGTCGCGACTCACGTCCCCACTGAACCATCTGGTCGTATACGGACGGCGCGAACCGGTTGCGTTTCGGCTCATTCTCGGTTGTCGATCAGTTTCAAGGCGCAGATGATGGCGGCCATGGCAACGACCCGACGAGCTGACATGTTCACCGCGGACGGCAAGCCATCTGACGACGACCCGCGCGAGCAGCGACCGAGGTTGGGCGACGAGCGCACCACACTGGTCGACTCGCTGCGCCGTCAACGACTCACCTTGGAGTTGAAATGCGCAGGTCTCGATGCGCAGGCGATGGCACGGCGATCCGTCGAGCCGTCGACTATGTCGCTCCTCGGGCTGGTGCGACATCTGGCCGAGATCGAGCGTGCGACGTTCCGGGTGATGATGGCGGGACAGGACGTGCCGCGCCTCTTCTGCTCTGACACCGACCGCGACGGCGATTTCGATGGCGCTGTTGCGGACCCGCAGGTGGTTGCACAGGCGTGGAATGCGTGGCGGGCGGAGGTCGACTTCGCCACGCGCTTCGTCGCCGACGCGCCGACTCTCGACATCATCGGCGACGATCCCTTGAACCAGCATGGGAGCGGTGGTGGGCAGATGTCGCTGCGCGAGGTGCTGATCGGAATGATCGAGGAATACGCCCGCCACCTGGGTCACGTCGACCTGTTGCGCGAACGCATCGACGGAAGCGTCGGCCAGTAGACCATAGTTGTATGCAGATATCGCTATGTATTAGCGTCGGCACGTGTCCGAGGCGCAGTACGAAGCGGCTAGCGAGCTGCTGCGTGTGCTGTCAGCCCCGATCCGGCTCGCGATCATCACCCGGCTGGGCCGGGGGCCGGCGACCGTGAGCACGCTGACCGTCGAGCTCGGCCACTCCCAGCCGCTCGTCTCCCAGCACCTGCGCATCCTGCGCTCGGCGCGGCTGGTGCACGCGGTGTACGAGGGCCGGGAACGCGTCTATCAGCTCGTCGACGAGCACGTCGCGCACATCGCTGCCGATGCGATCCGTCACGTCGTCGAGCCCGCCGCCGCACCGGAAGCAGTCGCCGAATGAGTGCATCAGCCTCGGGCCAGCGCCACGCGCGCGTCATCAGCGGGGCGCAGACACCCGTGCCGGGCCGGCAGCGGACCACGCGGCAAGCCCGGGCGATCGAGGCTGCGCTGGCCGAGGCGGACGGGTTCCGTACTGCGCAGGAGCTATACGCGGCGATGCGCAACAACGGCGACCGCGTTGGCCTGACCACCGTCTACCGGCACCTCGCGCTGCTGGCCGACACCGACCGCGCCGACGTGGTGCACACCGCCGACGGCGAGGCGCAATACCGGTTATGCGGGTCTCGCGACGGGGCCCATCAGGACGACCACCATCACCACATCGTGTGCCGCGAGTGCGGCCGCAGCGTCGAGGTCGTCGCACCTGAAGTGGAGGCGTGGGCCGACAGTGTCGCCGCGGCTGCCGGCTACACCGACATCACGCACACGGTGGAGCTGTTCGGGTTGTGCCCGAAGCACTCGTCCAAGCGCGCACGCACACCAAAGTCGACGCGCTGACCCGCTCGACTGGCAAGTCGATCACGGCGTCGCGGGCTGCGCGCCTACCAGCGTTGACTCCCGCGTCGCCTCTGGCTGCGGCCCGTTGCCGCGACGGCGGATGCGCGCCGCCACCGCGGCGATGAGATAGATGGCCGTTGCCGCTGCCATGATGTCGAAACTGACTGGAAGCCTCGGCACCGCGTAGGCCACCGCGACGCCGATCCAGGTCGCGGCCACGGCGAGCAGTGCGGCCAGCACGAACCCCCACCAGGGCCGGTCGGTGAGTAGTTGGGCCGCAGCTGGTGGCGCGGCGACCAGCCCGAACAGCAGCAAGGCGCCGATGGCCTGGCTCGCCTCCGCGGCGGTGACGCCCACGAGCGCGAGAAACAGCGGCCCGAGCAGGCGCACCGGCACTCCGCGCGCCGCCGCTACCGCTGGGTCGAGGCTGGCGAACAGCAGTGGCCGGGCGATGGCCAGCAGCACCGCGATGCCGCCGAGGGCGATCCAGGCCGCGGTCCGCGCCGCGGCGGCGCTGATGCCGAACACCGAACCGAAGAGCACGTTCACATTCGCGGCCCCGTTGCCCGTCGCGGAGTGCGTCGTGTACAGCGCGAGGAAGAAGACACCCAGACCGAGGATCCACGCGAAAGTGGTGCCGATGACCACGTCGTCGGCCGCGGCACGTCCACCGAGCACGCCGAGGGCCAGGCCGACCGCCACGCAGGCGCCGAACAGGCCGAAGCGCAGGTCGACCCCGGCTGCCAGGGCGGCCAACGCCCCGGCGTACGCGCCGTGCGAGAGCGCGTCGCTGGCGAACACCTGTCCGCGCAGCACGACGAAGAA
>DATFTS010000171.1:0-2485 GCA_035261645.1 Jatrophihabitans sp.
CGCATCTCCTGAGCTCACTCCCGGTGACACGTTCTGCCTGGGCTTCGCCAAGAGCCTCTCCGGCGTCGTGCTGCGCATCAACATCAGCGCGGAGGCCGAAGGCATCGGTGTCGACCCGCGCAACCCGCCACTCCTCTGGGAGGTATGGAGTGGTGAGGCGTGGATCCCCGTTCCGGTCTTCGAGGACACCACCGGCGGACTGAACCGCGAGGGTGAGATCGTCCTGTTGATCCCGCGCGCACATCAGTTGCTCACCCTGGGCAACACGCCTGCTTACTGGCTGCGCGCGCGGTTATTGCCGCAACGCCCGGGGCAGCCGACCTACCAGGCCTCGCCGAAGGTGCGTGCCGTGCAGGCCGAGGCCCTGGGCGGCACCGTCGGCGCCGAGCACGCCGAGGTGGTGCCCGCCGAGACGATCGGGCGCAGCGACGGCGTCCCCGGCCAGGCCTACGCGGTGAGCCGCGTGCCCGTGCTGCCGCGGCGACAGGGTGAGCACGTCCGGGTGGTGGACACCGACGGCAGCACCGACTGGGTGGAGGTCGACGACTTCACCCGGTCGGGGCCGAACGACCTGCACTACGTCTGGGAAAGCGGCACCGGGACGGTGCGCTTCGGACCGCGCGTGCGTTACCCGGACGGCAGTATCCGACAGCACGGCCGCATCCCGCGTGACGGTGCGCAGATCGTCGTCACCGGCTACCGCCACGGCGGCGGCTCGCGCGGCAACGTCGGCGCGCGCACGCTGACCGTCATGCGCTCGAGCGTGCCGTACGTGCGCGGCGTCGCGAACCTGGCCGCTGCCAGTGGCGGCGTCGAGGCAGAGACGGTGGCCGAGGCGAAGATCCGCGGGCCGCTGTCGTTGCGCACGGGACAGCGCGCCGTGACGATCGGCGACTACGAGCGGATGGCGCTGGAGTCGTCAAACGAGGTTGCTCGTGCACGCTGCCTGGCCGCACCGCGCGGCAACGGATCGGTGCGGCTGCTGATCGTGCCGGAGGTCCGCGGCGCGCCGGCCGAGCACCGCCTCGACGACTTCGCGATCAGCAACCAGCTGATGGACCGAGTGCGCGAACACCTCGACGCGCACCGGTTGGTGGGCACCACGATGGAGGTCTCCACGCCCTACTACCAGGGCGTTTCGGTAGTGGCGTTGGTGCACGCTGGACCCGGGCGGCCGGTCGAACTCGTCCGGCAGCGCGCGGTCGAGGCGATCACCCGATTCATCAATCCGCTGACCGGCGGATCCGAGGGCAACGGCTGGCCGTTCGACGCCGACCTCAACGCCGCGGTGATCACCCAACTGCTCGAATCGGTCGAGGGCCTGGAACGAGTCGAGGAGGCGTTGCTCTTCCAGTACGACCTGCGTACCGGCCGGCGGATCGGCGGCGCCCGCGACGTCATCCGCCTCGACGCGCACTCGCTGTTCCTTGCAGCCCGACCGCAGGTGATCGTGCGATGACGTCGATCGTGCGCCGTGGTGCTGCCCTGCCTGAAGGCGTGCGCACGGTGCCGCGCAGCCCGGTGTGGATGCTCGATCAGCTGCCGACCGGGCTGCTGAAGGACGACTTCTTCGTTCGCTTCGTTTCGATCTTCCAGGAGCTCGGCGAGACGATCCTTGCCGGTGTCGACAACATCGAGAATCTCGTGGATGTGAACGTCGCGCCGGAGGCGATGGTCCGCTGGCTGGGTTCGTGGATCGGCGTCGAAGACATCGACGGCGACCTGCCCAGCGAGTTGCAACGGCGCATCGTCGAAAGTGCTGCCGACACGCTGGTTTGGCGCGGCACCGCGCGCGGACTGCAGCGCTTCCTCGAGCTCGTCAGTGGCGGCGAGGTGGAGGTCGAGGACGGCGGGGGAGTGTGGCGGGCCGGCGAGGTGCCGGACGACACCGCGTGGGTCCGGATGCGGGTGCAGTCGACCGGTTGGCTGCCGGAGGGCGACTTCGCAACGCTCATCCGCGACGAGGTGCCCGCTCACGTCTACGCCGAACTCTGGCTCGGCGATCGCCTGCTGTGGAACTCGGACGTGGAGACGGCCCATGAGTGAACACCGGACTCAGCCCGACGATGAGACGACGACGTTCGCGGCGGTCGCTGACGAAGGCGACGCGTTTGACCCGGCCGCTGACTCGGCGTCGGAGCCAGGCAACGACGAGGCCGCGGTGGGCGACGAGGACGAGGCCCCGGTGGGGCGTCCGATCTCCTTCGACCCGCTGACCGAGACGCAGGTGATGATGCAGCCGGTGATGATGCAGCCGGTGGCGCCTGCGCCGGCCCCGACCGTGACGGCGCAGGTGCTTCCGCCGGCGCTGCCCGAGACCGTCACCTGCCCGGAGTGTGGCACCCTCGGATCGGTTGTGCTGAGCCGACGCGACTCTGCCGATTTCTGCACGAACTGTGACTTCCCGCTGTTCTGGACGCCGTCCAAGATCCAGCTCGATCGCGCGAGCATCAGCGACGACTCGTTGCGCCGCCTGCCCGGCGCG
>DATFTS010000172.1:0-2070 GCA_035261645.1 Jatrophihabitans sp.
GCGTAGCGCGGTCAGCGTCGTGGTCGGCAATGGCGTCCCACGACTCGTACGCTTGAGCGGGCACTAAGGATCCATCTGCGCGAGTTGGCATCGCGAAGCGCATTGCGCGAGATCGACGGTTTCCGCATGGCCGACGTCTACTGAATCGTCACGCTCTGTGGCAGTGATGCTTGCTGTTATCCGTGGCGTGATCATGGATCTAGAGGCCACTGGCGACACGCACCGCATCGACCACGCCTCCGACGATCACCTGGATGCCGTTAGCTCCTTCGCGAAGTACGGAGCCACGGCGAATACCGCAGGGATCCTCTTGTCCCCACGTGAGGCGGGACGGCTTGGCGCCCAGCGTTCGACCGGCGTGTCAGACGCGCATGTTACGGCCGATCTGCAGGCCGGCCTGGAAGCGCGTCGTCGCACCCAGCTTCGCCATGAGGTCGTGGATGCGGCGGTGCACGGTGCTGGCGCTGACCCCGAGCGCCCGACGGATCGCGTCGTCGCCCAGACCGGCGGCTAGCAACCGGATCAACCGGGTTTCGGCGGGGGAGACGTCGCCGCGCGCCGGCCCCGGCTCACCGTCGGCACTTACGACGAGCGGGATCGCCATCGACCAGTAGAGCTCGAACAGCGCGGACAGACAGTCGAGCAGCGGCGACGGGTGGACGATCGCCGCGCCGGTCGGCGCGTCGTTGTGCACGTTGATCGGCAGTGACGCGGCGAAGTCGTCGAAGAGCGTCAGCTTGGCGGGCAGCTCCGGGACAAGCCGCGCCTGCTCGCCGGCATTGATGCCCGCCTCGACGTCGGCCCAGCGGCCCGGAGTGTCGAGCACGGCGTCGGCGTAGATCACCCGGTAGGCGACGCCATCGCGCAGGCGTTCGAGCTCGACCGGATCCGGTTCGAGCGGATTGCCGAAGTAGGGCGGGCAGTCCAGCGCCCGCACCTGAACGCGCGTCGCGCGCTGCATCTGCTGCCAGCGCTCGACGATTGTCTCGGGGTCGTCGACGACGTCGACGAACTGATGCGAATCGCCGGGGTGCCCGGCCCAGAACGCGGCCATTAGCGCGGGCACCGCCGCTTCGGCCCGGCGGGCTTCGTCGACCCTCGCCTGTACCAGCGCCGGCACGGCGACGTCCGGGGCGAGCGCGGTGTAGAGCGGGTCGCTGCCGGAGTCGGATTCGATCACTAGCCCGGCGACGACCAGCGCCCGCACCACCGCCTCGATCTCCTCGCCCGGCTGCGACCAGTGCTTGGCGAGTTCGCTCAGTCGCCGGCCGGGGTTGGAGACGATGTAGCGGTAGAGCTGATCCTGCTCGGCCTGGATGCCGATGCCGTCGAGCATCCCATCGCCTCCTGCGGGCCGATCGCGGCGTGCTGACCACTTTGTGTCAATGAGGATATTGGTCACGAATGTTGATTGACGACCTGTTTGCGCGGTCGTTAGCGTCCGCCTGGTCTCCCTTGCGGGTCGGCGATGCCGCTCCGTTTCCGGTGCGTCAGTGGAGGTATCGAGGGCATGCTGGGTCGCCGAACGCAGCTCGGATCCGTCGTCGCGGCCGCAGTTCTGGTCGTCGGTATCACCGCGAGCCCGGCCGGCGCCGACAGCGCAGCGCCGCCCGCCGCGAACGCGAACAAGCCCACCGTGGCCTACGACCATCTCGATCTCCCGGGCGGCCAGTGGGCGCACGTCTACACCGACGGGCTGGCCGAGGTGCACGACGGCGCGCGGACCAAGGTCGTTCAGCTGCCGCTGCTTGACCCGGACGGCTCGACTAGCCCACTCGGCGGAGCCCGCGAGTTGCCCGCCAAGGGCGACATCATCATGGATCTCGCCCGCGGCGACGCCCAGCCGTACGCCGCCCAGCAGGTTGTCGTCGTATACACGAACTCCGTCACCGCGCTGGCCTCGACCCGGCTCTCGCCCAAGCAACTGCACGGTTCGACGCCGCGGTACACCAACGCGGCGCGGTTGAACAGCTTGCTCGCCCGCCTCGGCGTCGATCGCGCGCACCGCGTGTTCGCCAGCACCGACCGCGCCCGCCTCGCGACCCTGCGCGACAACGCGGAGCGCAAGCT
>DATFTS010000173.1:0-1958 GCA_035261645.1 Jatrophihabitans sp.
CACTGGAGCAGACCAAGAACGAGATCGAAGACCTCGGTGGCCTTGCGTTCGTCCACCGCTGCGACCTCTCGGACCTCAGCGACATCGAGCGGATGGCGAAAGAGGTGCTGCAGGAGCACGGCCGGGTCGACGTCCTGGTCAACAACGCCGGCCGTTCCATCCGCAGATCGATCGCGCTCTCCTACGACCGGTTCCACGACTTCGAGCGCACCATGCAGCTGAACTACTTCGGGCCGGTGCGGCTGATCCTGTCGCTGCTGCCCGTGATGCGCCAGGTGAGCTCGGACGGTCGCAAGGGCGGCCACATCATCAACGTCAGCTCCATCGGCGTGCAGACGAACATCCCGCGCTTCGCCGCCTACGTCGCGTCGAAGGCTGCGCTGGACGCGTTCTCCCGCTGCATCTCGTCGGAGATCATCGACGACGGCGTGCACATAACGACGATCTACATGCCGCTCGTGCGCACCCCGATGATCGCGCCGACAAAGATGTACGACCGGTTCCCGACGATGACGCCGGCCGAGGCGGCAGACATGATCTGCAAGGCGATGGTGCGCAAGCCCAAGTCGGTCGGCACGATGATGGGCAACGCCGGAGCGCTCGCCTACCAGGTGGCCCCGCGCGGTGTGGACGTGATCCTGAACGCCGGTTACAAGCTCTTCCCCGACTCGCACGCGGCGCGCGGTGACGGCAAGCCGGGCAAGGAAGAACCGTCCAGCGAAAGCGTGGCGTTCGCGCACATCCTCCGCGGCGTGCACTGGTAGCCCTGGGCGTGCGCGGGTAGCCCGGCGCCGCGCTGGGTTAGCCGAGCGCGCGCCGCGCTCGGTGAGCAGAGCACGCGTCTTCCCCTCCGGTGTGGCTCGTTTGCGTGCCCGAAATCTGACCACACCGGAGGGGAAGACGCCGACGCCGCCCGCGAAATTGACCACACCGGAGGGGAGGACGCGCACACCTCTCACCCCGGCGTCTCATCTGCTTGACGCAGGCCGATCTACGTCTGCCGGAGGATCTCAGCGACGCATCTGACTCCTACATTCATGGCAGGTCACAGGCCGTCGGGGTCGGCTGTCGACGCACGGCGGCATCGAGGGGATGTGAGCCAGGGTGGGGACACATGAGCGACGGTCGAGCAAACAGCTTTGGCGAATGGCCCGGCGCGCGGCGACCCTCGCGGTCGTCGCGACAGCGCTGGCGATCGGCTCGCACGCAGCGAGTGCAGGGGCTGCGCCGCAACGGCCATGGGCCTACCCGCCCACCGTCTGCCCCTCGGTGGCACTGAGCACGACGCAACCTGCGGTCGGCGGCACGTTCACGATCTCGGGCATCAACTTCCTGCCCAACGCCAGTGTTGCGCTCGAGCTGACGTCGCCATCGGTACTGCTCGCGACGGCGCACACCGACAGCACGGGGTCGTTCAGCACAACGGTGACGCTGCCGGCGGGCGTCACTGGCCAACACGACGTAGTTGCCACGAGCGGCGTGCCCACGACTGCGGGCTGCACGCCGAGCGCGGGAATCAACATCCTGCAGGTCGGTGGCGTCTCCATATCGCACAAGACCACCCCGACGGCGATCACGGGCGTGCAGATCGCCGGTCTAGTACTGGGTGCGCTCGTGCTGCTGGGTGCTGGCGTCGCGTTCAGCATCGTCGGCCGGCGCCGGCGCGCGCAGGCGGCGAAGCCCTGAGCCGCAGGCGCGGGACGAGCGGGTGACTACCTTGACGGGATGGACCTGCGTCGCGCGCAACTGCTGCTCGAACTCGACCTGACCTCTGCTCCGATCGAGGTCGAGCCGGACGATCTCGTCGGCAGGTTGCGCAGCCGGCACCGGCCACGGCTGCGTGGCGTGCTGCGTGCGCTGCACGAGGCCGGGGACGACCGGCGCGTGGTCGGGGTCGTCGTGAAGCTCGGTGGCGGTGTGCTGCCGTGGGCCACCGCGCAAGAGCTGCGTGACGCCTT
>DATFTS010000174.1:0-3356 GCA_035261645.1 Jatrophihabitans sp.
TTCGCGCGCCGGGGTACGGGCAACCGTGGCCCTCGACATGGGCGAGGTACTCGTCCCGGAAGAACTTGATCGACGACGACACCGGGCTCGTCGCGCCGTCACCCAGCGCGCAGAACGAACGGCCCAGAATGTTGTCCGAGAGGTCGAGAAGGGTCTCGAGATCCTCCTCGGTGCCCTCGCCGGCCTCCAGCCGGTCGTAGATGCCGACGTACCAGTACGTGCCCTCGCGGCAGGGCGTGCATTTGCCGCAGGACTCGTGCCGGTAGAACTCCGACCACTTCCTGACCGCGCGCACGACGCAGTCGTCCTCGTCGAAGATCATCACGGCGGACGTGCCGTTCATCGAGCCGGCCTTCACCGCCGCGTCGAAGTCCAGCGGGGTGTCCAGGTGCTCGCGGGTGAACAGCGGGGTGGACGAGCCGCCCGGCGTCCAGAACTTGAGTTCCTTGCCCCGGCTCATCCCGCCGGCGAGTTCGAGCAGCTCGCGCAGCGTGGTGCCCATCGGGGCCTCGTACTGGCCCGGGTTCTTGACTCGGCCGGAGAGCGAGTAGATGCACGGGCCGGGCGAGCCCTCGGGGCCCATCTGCTTGAACCAGTCGGCGCCGCCCAGCACGATGTACGGCACGCTCGCGAGCGTGCCGACGTTGTTGACGACGGTCGGCGAGTCGTAGAGGCCGTTCGTCGCCGGGAAGGGCGGCTTCAGGCGCGGCTGGCCGCGGCGGCCCTCGAGCGAGTCGAGCAGCGCGGTCTCTTCGCCGCAGATGTACGCACCGGCGCCGGCGTGCACGACGATGTCGCAATTGAAGCCGCTGCCGAGGATGTTCTCGCCGAGGTAGCCGCGGGCGCGCGCCTCGTTCACCGCACCGACCACCCGCCGCAGGGCGTGTACGGCCTCACCGCGCACGTAGACGAACGCCCGCTCGGCGCGCACCGCGAAGCAGGCGATGATGATGCCTTCGATCATCGAGTGCGGGTCGTTCATCATCAGCGGCAGGTCGCGGCAGGTGCCGGGCTCACCCTCGTCGGCGTTGACGACGACGTACTTCGGCTTCGGGTTGTCCTGCGGGATGAACTGCCACTTCATGCCGGTCGGGAAGCCCGCGCCGCCACGGCCGCGCAGGTTGGAGTCCTTGACCATGCTGATGATGTCGGCGGGCGGCATCGTGAGCGCCTTGCGCAGCCCGGCGTAGCCGTCCAGCCGCTCGTAGTTGTCGATCTTCCATGGCTGGTCGGTGCCGAAGCGCTTTGTCAGTACCGGGGTTAACGTCACTTTGCTTCCTCACCGGCGGGCTTGGCGGGGTGGGCCTCGTCCGAGCCGGACGTCTCCAACGGCGCGTCGTGCGCACTGGTGGGCTGGTCGGCACTGGCTTTGCGGGCCGTCGCGCGCTTGCGCTTCCCCGAGTCGGCTTGCTGCACGCTGGCCGGCTGCGCCTGCACTGCGTAGGACGGTGCGGTGTGGCCGCGCGCGATGGCGACCTGCACGCCGATCTCGGTGGGCACGCCGGAGCCGTTCGAGTCCGGCGCGAGCGCCTCGGCGTCGTGCAGGCCGGCGATCTGCCGCTCGATCTGCTTGAACGTGCACAGCGGCGCGCCGCGCGTCGGCATCGGCCGCTCACCCGCGCGCAACTGCCCGACGAGCTCACGCGCGCTGTCGACCGTCTGGTTGTCGAAGAACTCGTAGTTGACGGTGACGACGGGCGCGTAGTCGCACGCGGCAAGGCACTCGGCGTGCTCGAGCGTGATCGAGCCGTCCGTGGTCGTCTCGTTGTTGCCGACGCCGAGCTGCTCCTTGAGCGCGGCGAAGATCTCGTCGCCGCCGAGCATCCCGCACAACGTGTTCGTGCAGACGCTCACCAGGTACTCGCCGGTCGGCGAGCGCTTGTACATCGTGTAAAAGGTGGCCACCGCGGCCACCTGAGCTTTCGTGATGCCGAGGATGTCGGCGCAGAAAGCGATGCCGTCGGGAGTCACGTACCCCTGCTCCGACTGCACCAGATGCAGCAGCGGCAACAGCGCCGATCGTGCCTGTCCTTCCGGATAGCGCGCGATCAGCTCCGCCGCCTCAGCGCGCGTCTTCTCACTGAAGACGCTCGGGTCGCCGGGGCGATCGAGGTTGATGACGGAGGTGCGGAAATTCGTCATCGGTCGCAACCACCCATGACCGGGTCGATAGACGCGACGGAGGCGATCACGTCGGCCACCATGCCGCCCACCGAAAGCGCAGCTACCGCCTGCAGATTGATGAACGACGGCTCGCGGAAGTGCACGCGGTATGGCCGGGTGCCACCGTCACTGACGATGTGCGCACCGAGCTCGCCACGCGGCGACTCGACCTTCGAGTAGACCTGCCCGGGCGGGACGCGGAACCCTTCGGTCACCAGCTTGAAGTGGTGGATGAGCGACTCCATCGAGGTCGCCATGATCTTCTGCACGTGCTCCAGTGAGTTGCCGAGCCCGTCCGGGCCGAGCGACAGCTTGGCCGGCCAGGCGATCTTCGGGTCGTCGACGACCGTCGCGCCAGGTTCGAGCCGATCGAGCACCTGCTCGACGATCTTCAGCGACTCCCACATCTCGGCAACGCGCACGACGAAGCGCGACCAGCAGTCGCCGCGGTCGTCGGTCGGCACCTCGAAGTCGAACGTCTCGTAGCCGAGATACGGCTCGGTCTTGCGAAGGTCCCACGGCAGCCCGGCGGCGCGTAGCAGCGGGCCGGTGAGGCCGAGCGCGATGCAGCCCTCGACACCGATCCAGCCGACGTCCTTGAGCCGGTTCACCCAGATCGGCTGGCCGCGTAGCAGCCGGTCGACACCGGTGAGCTCCTCGCGCATCTCCTTGATCCAGTTGCGGATGGCGTCGTCGTAGCCCTCGGGCAGATCCTGCGCGACGCCGCCGGGACGGACGTACGCGTGGTTCATACGCAAGCCGGTGACCATCTCGAGGATGTCGAGACACCGCTCGCGGGCCCGGAAGCCGTTCGTCATCGCAGTCAGCGCGCCGAGCTCCATGCCGCCCGTCGCCAGCCACACCCAGTGCGACGACAGCCGGTTGATCTCCATCATCATCACGCGGATCAGCTGCGCGCGCGGCGGTGCCTCGATGCCCAGCAGGCGCTCGACGCCCAGGCAGTAGGCCGTCTCGTTGAAGATCGGCGAGAGGTAGTCGGCTCGGGTCAGGAACGTGACGCCCTGCGTCCAGGTGCGGTACTCGGTGTTCTTCTCGATACCGGTGTGCAGGTAGCCGACGACGACGCGCGCGTCGGTGACCGTCTCGCCCTCGAGCTCGAGCACGAGGCGCAGCACGCCGTGCGTGGACGGGTGTTGCGGGCCCATGTTCATCACGAGCCGGTCCTGCGGCGC
>DATFTS010000175.1:0-1846 GCA_035261645.1 Jatrophihabitans sp.
CTATCCGCCCGCTGGACGGTTGTCCGCACAGCCACGGCAGCTGTCCTCACACCCACCGCAGCTGTCCTCCTAACCACGGCAGGTTGTCCGCCCTTCCAGCCGCTCCAGCGGCTGGAAGGGCGGACAACTTCGGAAAGATGGCGCCTCAGCCGCCGACCTCCGCCAGCCGGCTCAGCAGGAAGCGTCGTTCGACCTCGTTGTCGGTCAGCGCGAGCGCCTCCTCGTACGCCAGCCGCGCGTCGGCGTCCCGGCCGAGGCGGCGCAGGAAATCCGCGCGTGAGGCGGCGAGGTAGCCATACGTCGCCAGTTGCGGCTCCTCGGCCAGCATGTCCAGCTCCGCCAACCCGGCCGCCGGCCCGCGCGCGAAACCCACCGCCACCGCACGGTTGAGCGCGACGACCGGCGACGGCCAGGCCCGCCCGAGCACGTCATAGAGGCCGACCAGCTCGTCCCAGTCGGTCGCGTCCCAACTCGGTGCCTCGGCATGCACGGCGGCGATGGCCGCCTGCAGCGCGAACCGGCCGGCAGGCCGCCGGCGCAACGCCTCGCGCACGAGCGCGATGCCCTCGGCGATCTCGGCGCGATCCCACTCGCCGCGGTCCTGATCGGCGAGCAGCAACAGCTGTCCGCGCTCGTCCACCCGGGTCGCGCGCCGCGCGTCCGTCAGCAGGATGAGCGCAAGCAGTCCGGCAACATCGGCGTTGCCCGGCAACAGTGCTCGCAGGATCCGCGCCAGGTCGAGGGCCCGCTCGACCAGCTCGCCGCGCCTGAGCCGGTCGCCGATCGGGGCACTGTGCCCTGCGGTGAAGACGAGGTGGACAACGGCGAGCACCGCATCGATGCGTTCCGGGAGTTCCGCGGCCGACGGCACCCGGTAGGGAATTCCCGCGCCGGCGATCTTCTTCTTCGCCCGGGTGATGCGAGCGGCCATGGTGGGCTCGCTGACGAGGAACGAGCGAGCGACTTCCGCGGTGGTCAGCCCGCACAGCAGCCGCAGCGTCAGCGCCACGCGCGCCTCAGGTGCGAGCGCGGGGTGGCAGCAGGTGCAGATGAGCCGCAGCCGGTCGTCGGGAATCTCGGCGTCGTCGAACTCCGGCTCGGCGACCGTGTCGTCGTCGACGACCATCGGCAGGATGCGCCGCCACGTCGACTCGCGCCGCAGCAGGTCCAGCGCACGGTTGCGCGCAGCGGTCGTCAACCACGCGGCCGGCTTGGCCGGCACACCACGTTCGCCCCACACGCGCAGCGCCTGCGCGTACGCGTCCTGGACGCACTCCTCTGCCAGATCGATGTCGCGGGTGACGCGCACCGTCGCGGCGAGGACGAAACCCCATTCGCGACGGTGCGCCTCGGCGACCGCGGTCGCCACCTCGGACACGATCAGTTGAACACCATGATCGGTCGCACTTCGAGCCCGCCGGAAAGGATGGGAACCTGCTTGGCGAGCGCGATCGCCTCGTCCAAGTCGGCAGCCTCCACGAGGTAGTAGCCGCCGAGCGCTTCCTTCGTCTCGACGAACGGCCCGTCGGTGACGGTGAATCCGTCCCCGCCGTCCGGCCGCACGGTCGTGGCCGTGGTCGTCGGCTGCAACGCGTTGCCACCCAGGACCGCGTCGGAGTTCCTCTCACCGAACGCTTGATGCTCGGCCAGGATCCGCGAAGCGGTCTCCGGGCTCGCGTTCTCCCAGCTCGCCTCGTTGTCGTAGATCATGATCAGGTACTGCGACATCATCCGCTCCTTTTCAGATATCCCGACCTTCGGGCTCCGTCATGACGACGAGCGGGCTGCGCCGGAATCGACATCAACCCTGGCACACTCGCAGGCGATGGAGTGGAATCTGCGGACC
>DATFTS010000176.1:0-1814 GCA_035261645.1 Jatrophihabitans sp.
CACCGACCGGATCACCGTGCGGGCACTGCGCGACGAACTCCAGGTACGCGAGGAACTGCGCGCCGCGGGCGACGACGAGGCCAACCTGAGCGTGATCTTCTCGCCGATGCAGGTGATCCGCGACGTGTTCGACCTGACCCCGACCACGACAGTCGACGACTGGGCGACGGTGTCCACCCGGCTGCAGGCGGTGCCGAGCGCGGTGCAGGGCCACATCGAGTCCCTGCGCTACGCGGCCGAGCGGGGGCACGTCCGGGCCCGCCGGCAGATCGAGGCGTGCGCGAAACAGTGCGCGGACAACATCGGCGCGGACGGTTTCTGGGCCAAGTTCGCTGCGACGGCCGCACCGGAAAGCGGCGGCGAACTGCCCGAGTCACTGCGAGCCGACCTGCGGGCCGGTGCCGAGCGCGCGTCGGAGGCATATGAACAGCTCGCCGAGTTCCTGCGCACCGAGTTGCTGCCACAGGGCAGGACGGCCGACGGCTTCGGCCGCGACATCTACCGGGTTCACTCGCGGACTTACCTCGGCTCGAGCATCGACCTCGACGAGACGTACGAGTGGGGCCAGCAAGAGCTGGCCAGGATCACCGCCGAGATGGCGGCCGCGGCCGAGCGGATCAAGCCGGGCGCGACGGTGGACGAGGCGATCGAGTACCTGGACGCGTCCGGCAGCCACGCTTTGCATGGCACCGACGCGCTGCAGGCCTGGATGCAGGAGACGTCCGACGCAGCGGTAGCGGCGCTGGCCGACACCCAATTCGACATCCCCGAACCGATTCGCCGCCTGGAGTGCCGGATCGCACCGACCCAGCAGGGCGGCATCTACTACACCGGACCGAGCGAGGACCTCGTCACTCGTCCGGGTCGTATGTGGTGGTCGGTGCCGAAAGGCGTCACCGAGTTCTCCACGTGGCGCGAGCGCACCACCGTCTACCACGAGGGCGTGCCCGGCCATCACTTGCAGATCGCGCAGACCGCCTACCGCCGCGAGATCCTCAACCGGTGGCGCCGGCTCGCGTCGTGGATCAGCGGGCACGGCGAGGGATGGGCGCTGTACGCGGAGCGGTTGATGGCCGACCTCGGCTACCTCGACGATCCCGCCGACTACCTCGGCATGCTCGACGGGCAGTCGCTGCGCGCGGCGCGGGTCGTCCTCGACATCGGCGTGCACTGCGGCATGCCGGCGCCGGCCGAGGTCGGCGGCGGCGAGTGGACCTACGACAAGGCGTGGCAGTTCCTCTCCGCGCACGCGAACATGCCCGACGAGTTTCTGCGCTTCGAACTCGACCGGTACCTGGGCTGGCCGGGCCAGGCGCCGTCCTACAAGATCGGCGAGCGGCTCTGGCTACAACTTCGCGAGGACGCCAAGGCGCGCGAAGGCGCCTCCTTCGACCTCAAGACGTTCCACCGGCGCGCGCTGGACGTCGGCTCAGTCGGGCTGGACGTGCTGCGCGCGGCGGTCCTGGGCGAGATCTGACCGTGCTCATCCACCCATGGGACGCTGGCGCGTCGGAGCAGGAATGGGTCGACTTCGTCCGGGCGCAGGGGTTCGGGCACCTCGTGGCAGGTGGGCGAGACCGGGACGTGCCGGTGGTCGTGCCAACGCAGTTCCTGCTGCTGAATCCCGCGCAGGTGGTGCTGCACCTGGCCAGGCCTAACCCGATCTGGGCGGCCCTCGAGGAGAACCCAAGGGTCGTGCTGAGCGTCGCGGGCGATTGGGCCTACGTGCCGGCCGCCTGGAAGGCGATCGGCGACGAGGATCCGCGGATGGGCGTGCCCACGACGTACTACGCGGCCGTCCAGCTGATCGGCGA